>JAZNGX010000099.1:0-21839 GCA_045576675.1 Clostridia bacterium
GAGATGGTTGTAAAAGCTCTTGAGTCAAGTGATATAAGCCTTGAGGATATGATTACTCTGTTTGAAAAAGGAGTAGGGCTTACTAAAGAGTGCACACAGGCACTTAATGCGGCAGAACAAAAAATTACTATATTGATGAAAACCCGAGACGGAGAGGGAATGGAAGAACAACCCTTTAGGGTGACAGAAGTTATCTGAACCTCGATTTTCAATGGTTAATTTTCGCTTCTGCCACGTTAAAATACTCGGTAATCCGTCAGGATTACCTGCGTTTTTGCCTTGCATAAGTATAAAATTCCCTCCTTGAAAATTCTTCGACCTTAAACTGATGAAATTTCGAGGGGGTTTTGGTGCGGAAGATGAAGCAAGGCTGTCGCCTTGCAAAGATGACAAGCCGAAATGCACCGAAATTACGCTGTTTAAGGCGTGGTTCGGATAGCTTCTGTCACCCTAAGCTACAGAAATGAGTCAGACACCAAATGGCGATTAATATCACCATTTGGTGTCTGACTCATTTTATATACAACAGTATACAAAAAGACTGCACGGCATACCGTACAGTCTTTAATTCAATATTAAACTAATTCAATAATTGCCATTTCAGCAGCGTCACCACGACGAGGACCGATTTTTACAATTCTTGTATAACCGCCCTGTCTGTCAGCATACTTAGGAGCAATTTCGTCAAACAACTTTTTAACTACATCCTCTTTTGTGATATATGTTAATGCATTTCTGCGAGAATGTAAAGTGTTCTGTTTACCTAAAGTAATCATTTTTTCAGCAGTGCTTCTTACTTCTTTAGCCTTTGCAACAGTTGTTTCAATTCTGCCATTTTCAAGTAATGAAGTTGTCAGATTCTTAAGCATTGCAATACGCTGGTCAGTAGGTCTGCTAAACTTTCTGTTTGTAGCCATTTACTACTACCTCCTTCTCCGATAATTACTCTTCTTCCTTAGCTAAGTCCATATCAAAGCTGTGAAGCTTCTGAATAACCTCTTCCAAAGACTTGCGACCAAGGTTTCTTACCTTCATCATATCTTCTTCTGTTCGGTTAGTCAAATCCTCAACAGTGTTAATACCTGCACGTTTCAAGCAATTGTAAGAACGAACCGAAAGGTCAAGCTCTTCAATTGTCATTTCAAGCACTTTCTCCTTCTTGGAGTCTTCTTTTTCAACCATTATCTCAGTATTTCTTGCTCTGTCGGTAAGGTCGATAAACAGATTCAAATGCTCACTCATAATTTTTGCACCCAATGATATAGCCTCGTCAGGTGTGATTGTACCATCTGTCCAAACATCAAGAGTTAATTTATCATAGTCGGTAACTTGACCTACACGGGTATTTTCAACTGTATAGTTCACCTTGCGCACCGGTGAGAACAGTGAGTCTACCGGTATGTTTCCGATTATACCTTGATTTGTTGTCTTGTTCTTGTCAGCTGATACATAGCCTCTGCCGTGATTAATTGTAATCTCCATATATAGCTTTGCATCTTCATTCAAAGTTGCAATATGAAGGTCACCATTTAAAATCTCAACATCAGCATCTGCTTTTATATGACGTGCGCAAATCTCGCCTGCACCTTCAGCCTCAATGTACAACACTTTAGGACCGTCACTGTATAGCTTTGCATTAAGGTTTTTAATATTTAAAACTATCTCAGTTACATCTTCTTTAACGCCGGGGATTGTTGAAAACTCATGCAATACGCCGTCAATTTTAATAGAAGACACTGCAACACCGGGCAATGATGACAAAAGAATTCTTCTTAATGAGTTACCCAATGTCATACCATAGCCACGCTCTAAAGGTTCAACCTCAAATCTGCCGTAATCGCCCTCAGGACTTAATTCAACACATTCAACTTTTGGTTTTTCTATTTCAATCATGCTATTAACCCTCCTTACCATAATTTAATTAAAATTACAATTCGTAATATATTACGAGGGTAAATATTACTTAGAATACAACTCGACGATTAAATGCTCTGCGATTTCTAAATCGATATCATCTCTTGCCGGTTCAGCAACAACCTTTGCTGTAAGCGTATTCTTATCAAGATCCAACCACTTCGGAACAGCTCTTGAAGCTGTGATATCCAAAACGTCTTTAATCTTAGCGCTGTCTCTGCTTGCTTCCTTGATTGCGATAACTTCGCCCGGTTTTACAAGGTAAGAAGGAATGTTAACTCTCTTACCATTAACTGTAAAGTGACCATGTAATACTAACTGACGAGCTTCAGGACGAGATGTACCAAAACCCAATCTGTAGATTACGTTATCAAGTCTGCTTTCAAGAATTGAAAGTAGGTTTTCACCTGTTACGCCTGCTTTTTTGGTAGCCATTTCGTAATACTTAGCGAACTGACCTTCCAAAACTCCGTAGTAACGACGAACCTTCTGTTTTTCTCTCATCTGTAAACCATAGCCAGAAAGCTTCTTTCTGCCCTGACCATGCTGACCGGGTGCATAAGCACGACGCTCGATACCGCACTTACCTGTGTAGCATCTTTCACCCTTTAAAAATAATTTAGTACCTTCACGTCTGCAAAGTCTGCAAACGGCACCTGTATATCTTGCCATTGATCGTTACACCTCCTATATTTAAAAATCAAACACGACGTCTTTTCGGCGGACGGCATCCGTTATGAGGAATCGGAGTTACATCCTTAATCATATTAACCTCTAAGCCTGCAGCCTGCAAAGCTCTGATTGCAGCTTCACGACCTGCGCCCGGGCCTTTTACATAAACCTCAACTGATTTCATACCGTGTTCCATAGCTGCCTTAGCTGCTGTTTCAGCTGCCATCTGTGCAGCAAAAGGTGTGCTTTTCTTTGAGCCTCTGAAGCCCAAGCCACCGGCACTTGCCCAAGAAATTGCGTTTCCGGCAACGTCTGTAATTGTAACAAGTGTATTGTTAAAGGTGCTGCGAATGTGAGCTGCGCCTTTTTCTATATTCTTACGTTCACGTTTTTTACCTGTTCTTCTTCTTGTTGTTACTTTAGCCATGTTCGGTTAATCCCTCCTTCTTTAAGAAATTAATTATTTCTTCTTATTAGCGATTGTACGCTTAGGACCTTTTCTGGTTCTTGCGTTAGTTTTTGTCTTCTGACCTCTGCAAGGAAGTCCTCTTCTGTGTCTGATACCACGGTAACAGCCAATTTCCTGCAAACGCTTGATATCAAGAGCTACTTCACGGCGAAGGTCACCTTCAACTGTGTAATCTCTGTCAATAATGTCACGGATTTTACCAACCTCGTCATCTGTTAAATCCTTGACTCTGGTATCGGGATTAATTCCAGCTTCTTCAATAATTTTTGCAGCACTGCTTCTGCCAATGCCAAAAACATATGTTAATCCGATTTCTATACGTTTTTCTTTTGGTAAGTCTATACCAGCTATTCTTGCCATTTTAACAAATTCACCTCCATAATATGCAGGCCAACCTGTTCTGCAAAATCGTTCTGTTATTTCAATTGCCTAAGCGGGCACAAACGACCGCACAAGGAGTGGTTGTTTCTGCCACGCTCTGCATTTGTCAGCCGCAATAACAGTTGATTTTATTAGAACAAATCAACCTTGTCTCTGCTTGTGTTTCGGGTTTTCACAAATTACCATTATTTTGCCTTTACGTTTTATGATTTTGCATTTTTCGCAAATCTTTTTAACTGATGGCCTTACTTTCATTTTTATACACCTCCGAAGTACTTAAGAAAATTAACCTCGTAATAAAAATTTATTTATCATTTGCCACGCCATGTTATACGACCTTTAGTCAAATCATAAGGAGACATTTCCACTGTAACCTTATCACCGGGTAAAATTCGTATAAAATGCATACGTAGTTTTCCGGAAATATGAGCAAGAATCTGATGCTTATTTTCCAGTTCAACCTTGAACATTGCATTAGGAAGGGCTTCAACAACTGTTCCTTCCAGTTCTAATACGTCATCTTTTGCCATATTTATTCCTCCTTTTGATTATAGTCTAAAAGCTCTCGCCTAAGCTCGGTGTTGGTTACCTTATCGCCTGCTTCAAGCTTTCTTGCAACAAACTCAGAAAAACCTTCACCTGACTTTATGTGTTTTATCTTTTTACGCTTTGGCTTATCAATTTTACGTCCTTTTCCGTCACAAATATTTACATATTCGCCGTCAACAGACATAACAACAAAGTAATTATCCTTGTCACGTCCCGCTTTTGAATAGACAATACTACCGGGGCCAATATCCAAAACTCTTCACCTCTTACACCTTTCGGCGATTTAAACAATCGTCAGCAATACAGGCTCATTCTTTGTAACAGCTATTGAATGTTCATAGTGTGCTGACAGTGAGCCGTCTACTGTTTTAACAGTCCACCCGTCTTTAAGCCTGTATACATCATATTTACCTTGATTTACCATTGGCTCGACAGCCAATGTCATTCCCGCATACAATCTTACGCCTTTTTTAGGCTTGCCATAATTCGGAACCTCAGGTTCTTCGTGAAGCTCACGCCCCACACCGTGACCAACATAATCACGGACAACTGAAAATCCGTTTTCTTCAACATACCTTTGAACAGCGTTTGATATGTCGGAAATCCGATTACCCTCACGGGCATTTTTTATTCCTTCAAAAAAGCTTTGCTTTGTTACATCTATAAGTCTTTGTGCTTCAGCACTCACCTGTCCGCAAGGATAGGTAGCAGCCTGGTCAGCATGGTAACCATTCAGATACGCTCCTATATCAACACTGACTATGTCACCGTTTTTAATTATCTGCTTACCCGGTATGCCATGGATAACAACATCGTTAACCGATAAGCAAACACTGTTCGGATAACCGGCATAATTAAGGAACGAAGGAACAGCTCCTTTAGACTTTATAAACTCATAAGCAATACGGTCAAGCTCACCCGTCGTGACACCATCGCAGATATTCTCTTCAAGCAATCTGTGTGTCAGCGCAGTAATCTCGCCTGCTCTTTTCATTTTGTCAATTTCTGAAACTGACTTTATGCTTATCATCTTTAAACACCTAATGCTTTCATTATAGCATCTGTAACATCTGACACTTTTTCCTGTGCCATTACTTTAACAAGCTTGTTCTCAAAGTATTTAATTACCGGTGCTGTAGATTCATTATAAATCTTTAAACGATTTAATATTGTTTCAGGCTTATCATCATCACGAGTGATTAAATCAGCACCACACACTTCACACTTATCGCCTGCCTTTGATGGCTTGTCGGTAACGTGATATGTTGCCGGGCACTTGCTGCAAACAACTCTGCCTGCAAGTCTGCGGATGATTTCTTCCTCTGTTATATCAATCATCAATGCTACATCTGTTTCGATTCCGGCTTTGTCCATAGCTTCTGCCTGAGCAAGAGTTCTTGGAAAGCCGTCTAAGATATAACCGTTTTTGCAGTCATCCTTAGCGATTCTTTCAAGCACCACATTGATAATTGTTTCATCAGGTACCAATTTACCGTCATTGATATACATAGCAGCTTCTTTACCCACTTCTGTTCCGTTTGCAATTGCTTCACGAAGCATTGCGCCAGTTGAGATTGTAGGAATATTAAGCTTCTTTGCCAATATCTCAGACTGAGTACCTTTACCGCTTCCGGGAGCTCCCATCATTAACATTCTCATAGCTTCACCCTCCAAGATTAAATCAACTCGGTATGCGAAAATCATTTCTGATTTTCGCAGCCGACTGACTTTGTTTTTATTCTAAAAATCCTTTATAGTGACGCATTAACATCTGAGATTCCATCTGCTTAACTGTCTCAAGAGCAACACCTACAACGATTAGTAATGAAGAACCTCCAATACTGATGTTGATGCCGGGGCCCATTGACATAAATATAGGTAATACTGCAACCAAGCCTAAGAAAACAGCTCCTACGATTGTAATTCTTGTCAATACCTTGCTGATATAATCGCTTGTGTTTCTTCCTGGTCTGATACCTGGGATGAAACCACCGTTCTTCTTCATATTGTTAGCCATTTCAATCGGATTGAACTGAATAGCTGTATAGAAATATGTGAAGAACAAGATTAGCAAGAAGTACAGTATTGCATATACCCAATGCGTTGATGAGAACACAGTTAAAAAGCCTTTTAAGAAGCCCTGTGCATTTTCAGCAGTCTTACCGAAGAAACCTGCTATTGTGCCGGGGAATGCAAGAATACTCATCGCAAAGATGATAGGCATAACGCCGGCTGAAGCAACCTTAATCGGAATGAATGTGCTTTGTCCACCATACATTTTACGTCCAACAACTCTTTTTGAGTACTGTACAGGAATTTTTCTTTCTGCATTTGTCATTGAAACAACGATACCAACAACTATGATTGCAACAATCAAAAGGATTGCTGTTGTAACAAGGTTTAACTGGTCATTCTGGTTGTAAGCAATGATAGCCTGAATCATCTGAGGACCGCGTGATACGATACCTGCAAAGATTAACAATGAAATACCGTTACCGATACCCTTTTCGTTAATCTGCTCACCAAGCCACATAAGAAATGCAGTACCTGCAGTAAATGTCAGAATTATAGTCAGTCCGGCTAAAAATCCGGTTTCTGTAACTGCATGATAACTTCTGTCAAGTGTTAGGTACAAGCCTGTAGCCTGAACCAAACCTAAGATAACTGTCAAATATCTTGACCACTGTGCTATCTTCTTTCTGCCTTCTTCGCCTTCCTTAGAAAGACGTTCCAAAGCAGGAATTGCAACTGTTAAAAGCTGCATAATAATTGATGCGTTGATATACGGTGAAATACTCATTGCGAATATTGTAGCGTTTGCAAACGCACCACCTGAGAATATGTTCATAAAACCAAGCAATGAACCTTCTCCACCTGCAGCTAAAAGCTGCTGCATTGCTGTTCTGTCCAGATAAGGAACAGGAACAAATGAACCAAAGCGGAAAATTACTAACATTAATAGTGTATATAACAGTTTTTTCCTTAAATCAGGAATTTTCCATGCATTTCTGATTGTCTGAAACATATTATATCACCTGAGCCTTTCCTCCGGCCTTTGTGATTTTCTCCTCGGCGGTTTTTGTAAATCTTACAGCCTTAACAGTAAGTGCTTTTTCAACTTCACCTCTGCCCATGATTACAACTCCGTCACAAATCTTAGAAATAACGCCAGCTTCTTTCAAAACTTCAGCTGTAACCTCTGTGTTTGCATCGAATCTGTTAAGCTCTTCAACATTGATTGACACATACTCTTTAGCAAATATATTTGTAAATCCACGTTTAGGTAAACGTCTGTATAAAGGCATCTGACCACCTTCAAAACCGGGACGTACACCGCCGCCGCTTCTTGCGTTCTGACCTTTATGACCTTTACCGGCAGTTTTGCCGTTACCTGTAGCGTGTCCTCTACCTTTTCTTTTTGGTTCTCTCTTTGAACCTTCAGCCGGTGACAATTCATATAACTTCATTTGTCGCACCTCCTTTTGTGTTTTCGATTATAGCTCCTCAACAGATACAAGGTGATTAACCTTTGAAATCATACCTCTGATTTGAGGATTATCCTTATGCTCTGCTGTGCTTCTGATTTTGTGTAAACCAAGAGCACGTACAGTAGCTATCTGATCTTTTTTGCATCCGATAACACTTTTTGTAAGTGTTACTTTTAATGTGTTAGCCACGATAACTCCTCCTTATTCAGCTACTGCCTCGTCGGTTTTGCCACGGAAAACCTGAGTATCGCTGATTCCGCGTGTCTTTGCAACGTCGCTTACGTTACGTAATGTTGCAAGTCCGGCGATTGTTGCGCTTACAACGTTACGTGAATTATTTGAACGAAGTGATTTTGTTCTGATATCACGGATACCTGCAAGCTCGATTACTGCACGTGCAGCACCGCCGGCGATAACACCGGTACCTTCTTTAGCAGGCTTTAACAATACTTCACCTGCACCGAATTTTCCGATAACCTCGTGCGGAATTGTTGTTCCGACGATTGGTACGCTTATCATATTTTTCTTAGCATCTTCTATACCTTTACGAATTGCATCAGGAATTTCGGCAGCCTTACCCATACCGCATCCTACGTGACCATTTTCGTCACCAACAACTACTAGAGCTGAAAAACGGAATGTTCTACCACCCTTAACAACCTTTGCAACACGGTTAATTTTAACTACTTTTTCTTTAATATCCAATGTTCCTGCGTCGATTTGGTTTGCCATCATTTCACCTTCTTTTTATTAGAAATTAAGTCCACCCTCACGTGCGCCTTCAGCTAATTCCTGAACACGTCCGTGATATAGGTAGCCGCCACGATCAAATACTACGTCTTTAATTCCAGCTGCAATTGCTTTTTCAGCGATTAGCTTACCAACTGCTCTTGCTGCTTCTTTATTTCCGCCGTAGTTTGCCTTTAGGCTTGCATCAAGAGTTGATGCTGAAACTAAGGTAACACCCTTGCTGTCGTCTATGATCTGAGCATAAATATTGTTTAGACTTCTGTACACGTTTAATCTTGGGCACTCTGTTGTACCTGCAATCTTTTTACGCACACGTTCATGACGTCTTTTTCTTGCAACATTACTGCCTACTGTTTTAATCATGCTCCTAAACTCCTTTCGTATTAATCACATTCGAGGCTTAATATAAAATTACCAAGCCAAATTTGCGTTACGGTAAAGAAAGAATTACTTCTTCTTAGCACCTGTTTTACCTTCTTTTCTGCGGATATGTTCATCCACATACTTAATACCCTTACCTTTATATGGCTCAGGCGGTCTCTTTTCACGGATTTTTGAAGCAACGTGACCAACTAGCTGCTTATCAGCACCTGATACGATGATCTGGTTGGGCTGCGGAACTTCAATTTTGATACCCTCAACGGGCTCCATGATAACAGGATGTGAATAACCTAATGTTAGGTTAAGTGAATTACCCTGCATAGCAGCACGATAACCTACACCGTTGATTTCAAGTTCTTTCTTGTAACCCTCGGTTACACCTATAACCATATTTGAAATAAGTGTTCTTGTAAGACCGTGCAATGATCTGTGCTGTTTATCTTCTGACGGACGTTCTACTGTTACAACGCCGTTTTCTAATTTAATTATCATATCCTTATGCAATTCCCTTGAAAGAGTACCGTTAGGACCCTTTACTGTAACCTTGTTGCCGTCTAACTTAAAGTCAACGCCAGCAGGGATGGTAATTGGCAATTTTCCTATTCTGGACACCTATTTTGCACCTCCTTGTTTTTTATATTGACTTTTCATCAATATTACCAAACAAACGCTAATACTTCGCCGCCAACGTTCTCGCGACGTGCACGCTTGTCAGTCATAACACCTTTCGATGTTGAGATTATAGCTATACCCAAGCCCTTTAATACTCTTGGAAGCTCATCTCTTGAAACATATACTCTAAGACCGGGCTTTGAAACTCTCTTAAGACCAGCAATAACCTGTTTTTTGCCTTCGCCATACTTAAGCCAGATTTTTATAACACCCTGTCTGCCGTCCTCAATAACTTCATACTTTTTGATGTAACCTTCTTCAAAAAGAATCTGAACTATTGATTTTTTCATATTTGATGCAGGAACTTCAACTGTTTCGTGACGAGCACTGTTTGCATTCCTAATTCTTGTTAACAAATCTGCGATTGGATCTGTAATTTGCATTATGAAACCTCCTTCCGACTGTTTCTAACAATCTCTCTAAACCGGTTTTTACCAGCTTGCCTTTCTAACACCGGGAATAACGCCCTGATGAGCCAAATTCCTGAAGCAAATTCTGCAGATTCCGTATTTACGGAGATAACCGTGAGGTCTGCCGCAAATCTTGCAGCGGTTGTATTCACGAGTCTTGTACTTCTGCGGTCTCTGCTGTTTTATAACCATAGCTTTCTTAGCCAAGATAATTCCCTCCTTCGTTAATTGCGAGCAAAGGGTGCACCCATAAGGGTCAACAGCTCTTTAGCTTCTTCGTCGGTTGAAGCAGTTGTAACGAATATAATATCCATACCTCTGATTTTATCAACCTTATCATAATCGATTTCGGGGAATATAAGCTGCTCCTTGATACCGAATGAATAATTACCTCTACCGTCAAAGGAATTGCCGTTTATTCCACGGAAGTCACGAACACGCGGTAACGCAACATTAAACAATCTGTCGATAAACTCATACATTCTGTCACCGCGAAGAGTTGCTTTACAACCGATGTTCATACCCTCACGGATTTTGTATGCAGCAACAGACTTTTTAGCCTGAGTGATTGCAGGCTTCTGACCAACGATTTTGGCCATATCTTCAGCAGCTGAATCCAACGCTTTTGAATTGTCCTTCGCTTCGCCAACACCCATATTTACTACTACCTTAACAATTTTAGGTATCTGCATGGGGCTTTTGTATTCGAATTTCTTCATAAGAGCCGGAGCTACTTCTTTGTCATAAAATTCTTTCATTCTTGACATATTAAAATGTCCTCCTCCTTCCCATTAAGCAGTGCAATAATCAGATAATTTCGCCGCATTTTTTGCAAACTCTAACGTTTTCACCGTTTTCAAGAGTTTTTCTTGCAATTCTTGTGGCACTCTGGCATTTGGGGCAAACATGCATAACCTTGCATGCATAAATTGCAGTTTCCTGATGGATAATTCCGCCAACTTCGCCCTGTCTTCTGGGTTTTTTATGTTTTGTAGCCATTGCTACGCCTTCTACGATAACCTTGCCGCTTTTAGGGATAACAGATAAAACTTTACCTTTTTTGCCTTTATCCTTACCGGAAAGCACGATGACATTATCGCCTTTTTTAACATGAAGCTTTTTATTCATCTCTGCTACCTCCTATTATAATACTTCGGGAGCAAGTGACAGAATCTTCATAAATTCTTTATCACGTAACTCTCTTGCAACAGGTCCAAAAATACGAGTACCTCTTGGGTTTTTATCGTCTCTTATAATAACTGCTGCATTTTCATCAAATTTGATATATGAACCGTCTGCTCTTCTAACGCCCTTGACACTTCTAACGATAACTGCCTTAACAACATCGCCTTTTTTAACAACACCGCCGGGCGTTGCCTTTTTAACTGAAGCAACGATTACATCACCGATGTTTCCGAAGTATCTAACAGAACCGCCAAGAACACGGATGCACATTAATTCCTTAGCGCCTGTGTTGTCAGCCACTTTTAAAAGTGTTTGCTGTTGTATCACAACGACGTCCTCCTTTCAAAAACTGTAATTATTGAGCCTTTTCCACTATTCCTACAAGACGCCATCTCTTATCCTTTGAAAGCGGTCTTGTTTCCATAACCTTTACCTTATCGCCTACATTGCACTCGTTGTTTTCATCGTGTGCCTTCAGCTTATAGGTTCTCTTCATAACCTTATTGTAAAGCGGATGCATAACGCTGTCTTCAATTGCAACTACGATTGTTTTGTCCATCTTGTTGCTTACAACCTTACCAATCCTTGTTTTTCTGTAATTACGTTCAGCCACTTTTTTACCTCCTTCACTCTCATTTTAGTGAAATTTAACTAAACTTACTTGTTTTTAAGTTCTGCCTCTTTTAATAGAGTGCTTACCCTTGCGATTGTCTTCTTAACTTCAACTATACGCATTGGGTTTTCGAGCTGATTTGTAGCTTGCTGAAATCTTAAGTTGAAAAGCTCCGCTTTTGAGTCTTTTAACTTTTGTGTCAACTCGTCTACTGTCAAGTCACGCAATTTTTTAATATTGTTCTTTGCCGGCATCAGTTCTCACCCTCCGTTTCCTTGCAGACGAATTTGCATTTTACAGGCAGCTTGTTAGCAGCAAGACGCAACGCTTCTCTTGCAACTTCTTCTGAAACACCGCCGATTTCAAACATTACACGGCCGGGTTTAACTACTGCTACCCAATATTCCGGTGAACCCTTACCACTACCCATACGTGTTTCAGCAGGTTTTTCTGTGATAGGCTTATCCGGGAATATTTTAATCCAAACCTTTCCGCCTCTCTTAATATAACGAGTCATAGCAATACGGGCAGCCTCTATCTGGTTAGCTGTAATCCAGCTTGCCTCAAGTGACTGTAAACCGAAATCACCATATGTTACTGTGTTACCTCTTAATGCTTTACCCTTTAATCTTCCGCGCATAACTCTGCGGTACTTAACTCTTTTTGGAGATAGCATTTGCTTTGCCTCCTTCCGCCTTTGGGCCTTTTTTAGCAGGCTTATTTGAAGAAGCTAAAACCTCACCTTTGTAAATCCAAGCTTTAACACCGATTTTACCATATGTTGTGTTTGCCTCAGCAAAACCGTAATCGATATCAGCTCTTAATGTCTGTAGAGGAATTGTTCCTTCATGGTAGTGCTCTGCACGAGCAATTTCAGCGCCGCCCAAACGACCTGAACATGTTGTTTTGATACCTTTAGCACCTGATTTCATTGTTCTGCCCATTGTGCCCTTCATAGCTTTTCTGAAAGAAATACGTCTTTCTAACTGAGAAGCGATGTTTTCTGCAACAAGCTGAGCGTTCTGGTCAGGATTTTTAACTTCAACGATGTTGATGTTAACGTCCTTACCTAACAATTTAACCAAGTCAGCCTTTAGTTTTTCTATGCCAGCACCGTTCTTACCGATAATGATACCGGGTTTTGCAGCGTGAACATAAACAATAATTTTATTAACTTTCTTTTCGATTTCTATCTTAGCAACTCCGGCCTGGTATAATTCTTTTTTAACAAACTTTCTGATTTTGTAGTCTTCTACGATGCTGTCGCCAAAATCACTATCGTTTGCAAACCAGCGGGAATCCCAATCCTTGATTACCCCGACTCTTAAGCCGTGGGGATTAATTTTCTGTCCCATGTTCTACCTCCTTCTCCCTATTATTCGTTAGCTGTTGCTTCTTCAGCAGCAGGAGCTGTTTTCTTTGCACGGGGCTTTCTTGCCTTCTTTTCAGGCTCAGCCTTAGGTGCTGCAACAACCTCTTCTTTTTCCATAAGCGCTACAGTTATGTGACTTGTACGCTTGTAAATTCTGAAAGCTCTGCCCTGAGCTCTGGGCTGAATTCTCTTTAATATAGGACCTGCACTTGCGAAAATTTCTGATACGTAAAGTTTTTCAACATCCATACCATGATTATTTTCAGCATTTGCTATAGCTGAAAGTAAAAGTTTTTCAACAATAAAACTTGCAGCTTTAGGTGTGTGTTTTAATATTGCCAATGCTTCGCCTACCGGCTTGTTGCGAATTAAATCTATAACTATTTTCACTTTTCTGGGTGAAATTCTTGCATAACTAAGTTTTGCCTTTGCAACGTTCTGCATTGTTTTGCCTCCTTTCGACAGACTTTTTAGCCTGACTATCTACTTTAATTATTTAACACCTGATGTTTTTGCACCGGCGTGACCTTTAAATGTTCTTGTGGGAGCAAACTCGCCAAGCTTGTGACCAACCATATCCTCGGTTACATATACCGGAACGTGTTTTCTTCCATCATGAACTGCTATTGTATGTCCAACCATATCAGGGAATATTGTTGAAGGACGTGACCAGGTTTTAAGCAAACGCTTTTCGCCTGTTTCGTTCATTTCCTGAACTCTCTTCAATAATTTCTCTGCAACGTATGGACCTTTCTTTAATGAGCGACTCATTTAAGTTATCCTCCTTTCGATACAATAAATAAGATATATCTTACTTACCGTTACGGCGTTTAACGATGAATTTATCTGACGCTTTCTTTGTCTTTCTTGTCTTAAGACCAAGAGCGGGTTTACCCCAAGGTGTAACCGGTGACGGACGTCCGATAGGTGACTTACCTTCACCACCACCGTGAGGATGGTCACAGGGATTCATTACGCTACCGCGAACTGTAGGTCTCCAGCCCATATGACGTTTTCTTCCGGCTTTACCGATTGAAATGTTTTCGTGGTCGATGTTACCAATCTGACCGATTGTAGCCTTACAATCCATTCTTATCATACGAACTTCGCCTGAAGGCAAACGAACCTGAGCGTACTTTTCGTCCTTAGCCATAAGCTGTGCAGAGTTACCTGCTGAACGAACAAGCTGACCGCCGCGGCCGGGATATAATTCGATGTTGTGAATCAAAGTACCAACAGGGATATCTTTGATTTCCATTGCATTACCGGGAAGGATATCAGCACCTTCACCTGAAATGATTGCATGACCCTTTTTAAGACCAAGAGGAGCAATGATGTATCTCTTCTCGCCGTCTTCGTACTGAAGCAAAGCAATGTTTGCTGTACGGTTAGGATCGTACTCGATTGAAAGAACTGTTGCCGGGATATTGTCCTTATCTCTCTTGAAATCTATAATTCTGTACTTCTGCTTTACACCGCCGCCACGATGACGAACTGTGATTCTGCCGTAGCTGTTTCTACCAGCAGTTTTCTTGTTAGGTGCAAGCAAAGATTTTTCCGGCTTAACTTTATCTATTTCTTCAAATGTTGACACCGTCATAAATCTACGTGACGGGGTAGTCGGTTTATACTTTTTGATTGCCACTATTTTCACTCCTTCTACTTTTTTGACTTAAATGTTCAAGTCAAAATCAGTTCATACCGTCGAAAAATTCGATTGTCTTACTGTCTGCCTTCAAAGTAACGATTGCTTTTTTCCAGTCAGGACGTTTACCAACGTGAACACCCATTCTCTTGTACTTACCTAAAACGTTCATTACATTAACGCTTGCAACCTTAACTCCGAAGATTTCTTCGATAGCCTTTTTGATTTCTACCTTGTTTGCATCTGCTGCAACTTCAAAGGTGTACTTTTTTTCTTCCATAAGGCCCATTGTTTTTTCTGTTATTATAGGCTTGCGTATTACGTCATAAACTGTTTTCATTACGCATACACCTCCTCAATTTTAGCAACAGCGTCCTGAGCAAGAACAAGCTTGTCATACTTCAATACATCGTAAACGCTGAATGAAGTAACTACTGCTGTTTTAACTCCCGGAATATTTGCTGCGCTTCTAACTACGTTTTCATTCTTTTCTGCAGTGATAACTAGAGCGTTAGCTGCATCAAGATTCTTAAGAATTTCTGCAAAATTCTTTGTTTTGTTTGTTTCGATATTTAAGTTATCAACAACAATCAGCTGATTTTCCAAAACTTTTGAAGATAAAGCTGATGTCAAAGCAACTCTGCGAAGCTTTTTGTTTACTGTGAAACGGTAGCTTCTGGGTTTTGGTCCCAAAGCAACACCGCCGCCTGTCCACTGAGGAGCTCTGATACTACCCTGTCTTGCACGGCCTGTACCTTTCTGTCTCCAGGGCTTTCTGCCGCCGCCGCGAACTTCTGTACGTGTTTTTGTGCTTTGTGTTCCCTGTCTCTGGTTTGCAAGGTAGTTAACAACCATAGTGTGCATAGCACTTGTGTTAACCTCAGCGCCGAAAATCAAGTCGTTAAGCTCGATTTCGCCAACCTGCTCGCCTTTTATATTAAATACTGTTGTTTTTGGCACTGTAATTCCTCCTTCCTAACTATCTACGGCCTTTAACCGTATTCTTTATGATTAAAAGACCGCCTTTAGGGCCCGGAACTCCGCCCTTGATTAGCATAACATTTTTGTCTGCGTCTACCTTAACTACTGTTAAGTTCTGAATTGTAACGCGTTCAACACCCATATGACCGGGCAATCTCTTACCCTTGAATACACGACCTGGGTCAGAACACATACCCATTGAACCGGGGCCTCTGTGATAACCTGAACCGTGAGTCATAGGTCCTCTGTGTGTTCCCCATCTTTTGATGGTACCTGCGAAACCTTTACCCTTTGTGATACCAGCAACGTCAACCTTTTCGCCTGCTTCAAAAACATCGGCTTTGATTTCGTCGCCTACGTTAAGGCCTGAAACATCGTCAAGTCTTAACTCCTTAACAAATCTCTTCGGTGTAACACCGGCTTTGGCAAAATGACCCTTCTGGGGCTTGTTTGCCTTCTTTTCTTTCAGGTCGATAAAACCAACCTGTACGGAATCATAGCCGTCTTTTTCAGCTGTTTTCTTTTGAATTACAGCGTTAGGACCTGCTAATACAACCGTTACCGGAATAACTCTGCCAGTTTCATCAAAAATCTGAGTCATTCCAAGCTTTTGTGCAAGAATTCCTTTTTGCATTTTTTTCTTCCTTTCTATATGGTTATTGGTTTACGGATAGCTTAAGCTTCCGCAAACATGACCTAACACCCGTAGGCACTTGAGAGATTAGAATTTCATCTCTATGTCAACACCTGCGGGCAGATCCAAACGAGTTAGTGTGTCCATTGTTTTAGCTGTAGGTGAAAGAATATCAATTAAACGCTTGTGTGTTCTCATTTCGAACTGTTCACGAGAATCCTTATACTTGTGAACCGCACGTAGAATTGTAACGATTTCCTTCTTTGTCGGAAGCGGGATAGGACCTGCAACCTTTGCACCTGTACGCTTTGCGGCTTCAACGATTTTTTCAGCCGACTGGTCGATTAAAACATGGTCATACGCCTTTAATCTGATTCTGATTTTTTCTTTTACTGCTGCCATTTTCGAATTTCCTCCTTAATTTCTTTACACTCACCCGGGCGTATCGAGTGGGCTCATAACTAAACCCAGCCGTCCCTTGGGCATAACTGGGCATAAAAACTACGTAAAAATCACTTGATTTTGCATAAATTTTGTAGTTAAACGTGACTGGCGCCCGGCTTTATAAACAGGACATTCTCCTCGGAAAAACCCGATATCATCGCATCGGCAACCTCCCGAATCATCGTATGTCATATCACGCTCGACTATTATACTACAAAATCAGTTTAAAGTCAAGTTTTTATTTTATCAAATCCAAAAGCTGTTCTCTTGTTAAGCTCCCCCACGTTGTTATTCTTTTAACCGGTTCGATTTTTCCTGTTGCAGTAGATGAAATATCATTTGCAACCTGAGAGGTTATAAGATATCCTGCATCTGTTGCAATCTGCAAAACCTCGTCATTATAAAAGCCGTAAGGGTATGCAAGAAAATCACACTTCTTGCCAAGGTTCTTTTCTATAAGAAAACGTGACATACGAAGCTCATACTTAACCTGCTCAGGTGTAAGCGATGTCATATCAGAATGAGTGTGCGTATGTGACTGAATATCAACATATCCACTATCATGCATTTCCTTTGCCTGTTCCCATGAAAAATGAGGATACTCACCCGGAGTTGTACCCACCGTACTTGTGACAACAAATATAGTCGCCTTCATTTTAAATTCCTTTAAAAGCGGGAACAGATACTCGTAATTATTTGTGTATCCGTCATCAAAGGTTATAAGTATCGGCTTTTTAGGAAGCCTTGTGCCTTTGGTTATATAATTATAGTAATCAGTGTATGTTATTGTGGTATAACCGTTTTCGCGGATAGTATGCAAATGCATTCTTAACTGTTCGGGTGTAATTGACACAATAACATCAAGCCCCATCTCTTCTTTTTCAACCATATGATAAAGAAGAACAGGAATGTTATATGCATCTGCAAAAACACATTTTGGTATAAGTAACATTATAATAAGAAGAAACACCGTCAGTTTTTTCACGTTAATACCTCTCATTTGTTATAAAATAGATTAACCTTTTCAATAAATTCGTCATTGTCCTTGCTGGAATTCAGCCATGTAATTAGTGTTTCTGCAACCTCAGATACAGGTTGATTGTACATAGCCTTTCTTATTGACCAAACAGCATCAAGCTGTTTTTTCGAAAGCATAAGCTCTTCTTTTCTTGTTCCTGACTTGTTTAAATCTATAGCCGGGAAAATTCTTAACTCCTGCAGCTTTCTGTCAAGATGTACCTCCATATTACCCGTGCCTTTGAATTCCTCGAATATAACATCATCCATACGGCTGCCTGTTTCAACAAGTGCAGTTGCAAGAATTGTTAGGCTTCCGCCGTTTTCAATATTACGTGCAGCACCAAAGAATTTTTTCGGTTTGTGCAACGCCGCAGGGTCAAGACCTCCTGACAGGGTTCTGCCCGAAGCTGTAACAGTAAGGTTGTATGCCCTCGCAAGCCTTGTTATGCTGTCAAGCAGAATAACAACATCCTTTTTATGCTCAACAAGACGCATAGCACGCTCAAGCACCATTTCTGCAACACGTGTATGATGCTGAGGCTCTTCATCAAAGGTTGAATAAATAACTTCGCCGTTTATGCTGCGTTTCATATCAGTAACCTCTTCGGGGCGTTCATCAATCAGAAGAACAATAAGCTCTGATTCGGGACTATTCTTTTCTATCGCCTTTGCAATCTGCTTCAGCAATGTTGTTTTACCTGCCTTTGGCGGCGAAACAATAATACCCCTTTGTCCCTTACCAATGGGTGCAATTACGTCTATAAGACGCATTGCATAATCCTTTTGACCGCACTCCAGAGAAATGCGTGTGTCGGGATAAATTGGAATAAGATTTTCAAAAGGCACACGGCGTATTGCAGCATCAGGCTTATCACCATTTACAGTATTAACATATAGCAATGCACGAAAACGTTCGCCCTCACGCTGAAGACGGGCAATACCTGTCAGCATATCACCTGTTTTTAAACGAAAACGTCTTATCTGCGCAGGAGCAACATAAACATCATCGGGGCATGAAAGATAGTTTTCACCTCGTAAAAATCCGAATCCATCCTCCAGCACCTGCAAAATACCCTTGACCTCTACTGTTTCTGTGCGTATTTTATCTTGTTTTTGCTCATTTTCTTTTCTTTTTTCTTCTATAAGATTTATAAGCTCATCTTTTTTATATTTGGTAACCGATGCTATGCCAAGCTCTTTTGCCTGACTTCTCAGTTCTGTCAGTGTTAATGCTTCCATTATCCAATTCCTTCCTATTTAAATATACATTTCATAACAATATTGTTGTTGTACATTGACTGTGCAAAAGTTCCCTGCTCGATAAAACCTGTAATCTGTGACTGCGGAAACATTGCCACAACCGCAAGAAGAACATAAACAATCACTATGCCGCTTAATATTCCAAAAGCAAAGCCGCCCAGCTTATTAAAGCCCTTTATAACAGGCAGCTTGGCAAAGCTGTTTATTGCTTTTGACACTATACTTAAAGCAAGCTTTACAACCACAAAAACAATTACGATAGAAACAATAGTTACAATCAAATTAGTCACAGTTGCCGCAGTGTTTTCTGCCGCAGCATTAATTCCTGCCTGAGCAGTTTGTTGCATAAAATCAGGCAATGCCTCCACATTTATAAAGCCACCCTCTGTTACCCTTTGAGTTATTGATTCAAAAATTATATTGTAAAGCTTTGTTCCCACAAGCCACTTTGAAACCATCGGATAAAAAATTGCCGCAGCAATAAGAGCAACAAAGTGGTATCCTAAATTAAACACAGAGTGAACAAGTCCTTTTTTATAGCCTATTACGGCTGCCCCTGCAATAATAACAAGAATAATTATGTCTGCCATAGCTACCTCCTAATATTCCAATGCCTCAATAACATTGTTGCCTACTGCAACAACTGTATCATTGTCTAAAATCACAATATCCTTAAGCTCGTTTTGTGACTTGATTACACCTTTATCACCGCCACTCCAGCTTAACACTTTTATAAAACGTCCGTCCGTTACTGCAACCGCTGTTTCAGATGCATCAAGTGCAACAATTTCATTTTGTGAAATATACTCACCGCTTTTTTTGCCTGAACTGTTATACATTTCTATTATGCAGTTGTTGCTTGCTCCATAAAACTCAAACGCACCGCTTCCATTTTCGCATATTTTATAGCTGTTTAAAACCTTGTCGTCAAACTTATAGCTCCATTTGTCACGTCCTGACCTGTCAATTGCACTAACACCGGTATCTGATACTATTACCGCTATATTTGACTTTGTAAAGGTAACAGAGAATGGAATAGTGTTTTCAAGCGTGTTATCTGAGATAATCTCTGCCTTGTCAAGATTAATCATTACTATTCTGCAACCGACTGTGTTGCCCGTCATAGATAACAGTGCAACTGCAAGTCTGTGTCCGTCAGTAGAAATATCCATATCCACCACATAGCTGTTACCAATCTGCCACTTATATGTAACCTCACCCTTGTGGTCATAAACCTCAAGCTTGCCTTTGTAGCCTGTTTCCATCGTTGCAACCGCCATATAACCGACACTGTTTATTTTTGCATTTATAATCGGAAGCTCTGTTGTTATTTCTTCAGGCTGACTGTTGTTTTTGCAGTACATAAGAGAAGTTCCGTTTTTGTCATAAAACAGCTTATAGCCTCCACGTTCAGATAAAACAGGGTTTGCATAAGACTTTATTATGCTATGCTGCTCTCTGCCCTTTTCATCAAGAATAAGTACTCCCTCGTGCCCCGCAAGCACAAGATTGCCTTCACTTTCCATATAGTTATATTGCTGACCTGCGGCTGGCTCGTATATTATTTTTCCACCGCTGATTAAAACTGTTTTGTTAATCTGAAAAATCCCCGCTATAAACAGCATCGCAATTAATATTATTAAAAAATACTTGACTTTATTCATAAAAAACCTCTTTCAGATATAAGCCGGACGCAGGAGCAGTTATGCCCGCCTTACGTCTGTCTTTTAATTCGATTATTGCAGGAATATCCTGTGCGTCAATTCTTCCGCAACCCACATACAAAAGTGTACCACTTATAATACGCACCATATTATAAAGATACGCATTGGCATTGATTTCAAAGGTCAGAATGCTTCCTTCACACATAACATCAAGGCTGTTAACAGTCCTTATTGTCGTTTTTTGACTTCCGCCTGTTGCCATAAACGCCGTAAAATCGTGTGTGCCGACAAAATGCCTTGCCGCCGCTTTTATATTGTCAATATCTAATGAATAAGGGAAATGGCACGAATAATTGCCCATAAAAGGATTGGCTGTTCTGCCGAAATCTGTTTTGTATATGTAGGTTTTTGATTTGGCAGAAAACCTTGCGTGAAAATCAGTATGTGCACGCTCACATAAATAAAATCTTATGTCCGGCGGCAGCTTTGTGTTAACAGCGAGAGGTAAATTTGCAAGAGGTATGCTTGTATCTGTATCAAAGCTTACGCAGTAATTCAGGGCGTGAACTCCGGCATCTGTTCTGCTGCAGCCCACAACCTCAATCTGCTCTCCGGTAATTTTACAAAGTGCCTTCTGAACAAGCTCCTGAACCGTTACCGCATTGTTTTGTATCTGCCATCCGTGATATTTTGTGCCGTCAAAGGCAATCGTAGCTTTTACTCTCATATTACCCTACCAAACAATATGTTAAAAATTATAATTATTGCAACAAACATTGCCACAATAACACATGCCTTTAAATCCACACGTGTCATTTTAAGCTGATGCATACGCGTTCTGTTGTTACCACCCTGATAACAACGGCACTCCATTGCAGTCGCTAGCTCATCAGCACGTCTGAAAGCACTTATAAATAGTGGTACAAGAAGCGGAACCAGACTTTTTGCACGTGCAAAAATATTGCCAGACTCAAAATCTGCACCACGTGCCGACTGTGCTTTCATAATTTTATCGGTTTCTTCAACCAATGTAGGTATAAATCTTAATGCAATGGTCATCATCATCGCAATTTCGTGAGAAGGCAGACCAATTTTGGAAAAAGGTTTTAAAAGAGAACCCGGTGTAGTTATTGCCAACGATGACCCGCGACGGCAAACTGTGTCGCTGGGGGTGAACGATGCCGGCGGCTATTGCACATGTGCGCGCTGCAATCAGGTCAACGGCAATAGTGTCAACTACGCCGGAATACAGAGCAAATCTGCAAGCTATGTAGCTTTTATCAACAAAGTAGCCAATATAGTTACTGCCAAATACCCCGATTGCCGGATCCCGTT
>JAZNGX010000100.1:0-2579 GCA_045576675.1 Clostridia bacterium
ATTTAGATGACACTAATTTTTTGTCGATATGCAAACTAAAGTTTGCTCGATATATTTACTCCGTAAATTCGATATGTTTTTCGTTTCACTCAAAACTCGAAATGATATAAATCTCGTTGCGTCAGCAACATATCGAGCCGTAAGGCATATCGAGTGCTATAGCACATATCGAAAATCTCGCAAGAGATTTATATCGCTGAATTCAAGCTTTGCTTGAATTCATTATAACACAAACAACAATAATTATCAACAATATTATTTACAATAAAAAAGCATTTTTTACAGTATATATTGCAAATCGTGCCTATATATGATAAAATAAGTTTGGTGATTAAAAATGTCATTAATATACTCATACAAGGACGACGAAATCAGTTGCAAACACATACTAAATTTGCAGCCAAAGCAATCTGACTTTAAAATGCACACGCACGACTATGCCGAAGTATGCCTTTTTTTAAAGGGAAAAGGCATTTTTCACGTTGAAGGAACAGAATACAAAGTAAGCGAGGGCGATATTCTTCTTATGCGCCGTGCAGAAGCACATTACATTGAGATTGACAGCAGCTGCCCATATGAACGCTTTGCTCTGCATTTCCGTGAATCACTTTTATCGGGAATTGACAGAAGTGGCATATTGCTTCAACCTTTTACGGACAGAAACACAGGCCAGCTGAATCTTTACAAAAAAACAGATTTTGACGAACAGACATACAACACAATAATAAGAAAGCTTCTTGAAAACACTGAACAAAAAAGGCTAAACATTATTTCAAATCTTATACAGCTTCTGCTTGAAATAAAACCGCTTTTTGACAAACAACAAAGTGCAAAAAGAGCTGATACTGACTCTGCAGTGTATCGCATACTTAACGATATTAACAGTAACCTATACAAGCAAATTTCACTTGATGAAATATGCCGCAAGCATTTCATCAGTAAGTCACAGCTTTGCCGGGTATTCAAAAAAGCAACCGGCTCTACAGTGTGGGATTATGTTACGTCAAAGCGTTTGCTTTCTGCAAGAGAGATGCTCGGCTCCGGAATATCACCTAAAAAAGTATGCAAACTGTGCGGATTTGGCGACTATTCATCATTTTACCGTGCGTACAGCAAGCGATTTGGCGAATCACCAAAACAACATAACAACCGAAAGTGAGTAAAGCAATGAAAACCGTTTTAACTGCAATAAATGCAAAATATACACATTCGTCACTGGCATTAAGATATATGCAAAAGTATAATTCTGATAAAAACATAGAAGTGTGCGAACTTTCGATAAATGACCGTATTGCAAACATTTACAGTAAGCTTTTATATAAAAATGCGGAGCTGTATTGTTTTTCGTGCTATATATGGAATATCGAAATAACGCTTAAGGTGATTGAAATGCTAAAAAAAGCCTCACCTGAAAGCACAATTATACTAGGCGGCCCAGAAGCTGCATATAATTACAGCGAGCTTTTAAAGCTACCATACGTTGATTACATTATGCTTGGTGAAGGCGAAAAAACTTTGGGTGACATTATTGATAATTCTAACCGACTTTCAGACGTTGAAGGTCTTGCAGGAAAAGGCTTTGCAAATACAAATTTCTCTCCGATGAAGCTTAATGAAATCCCATTACCATACACAGAAAAAGACCTTAAAGCTTTAAAAGATAAAATTATATACTTTGAAACATCGCGCGGTTGCCCATTCCGTTGCTCATACTGCCTGTCATCGGCACAGGGAAAAATAAGATATTTTCCTATAGAATATGTAAAAAAGGGATTTGATTTGTTTTTTGAAAACAACGTACCATTAGTTAAGCTTATTGACAGAACATTCAATTCAGACAAAAGCCGTGCAAAAGAAATAATCAAATACATAATAGAAAATTCAAAAAACACCCGTGTGCATTTTGAGGTTGCTCCTCACATACTTGATGATGAGCTTATTGCACTTTTAAATTCTGCACCAAAAGATATGTTTCAGCTTGAAATGGGTATCCAGTCTTGTAATTACGATACATTAAAAAGCATTAACAGAAATGTAAACCTCGAAACTGTTGCCGAAAACATTAAAAAGGTATCTTCAAGAAGGAATATGCATATTCATCTTGACCTTATTGCAGGGTTACCATATGAGGATTTTGATTCCTTTAAAAAATCATTCAATTATGTCCATTCACTTGCACCTGATATGCTTCAACTTGGTTTTTTGAAGGTCTTGCACGGAACTGAAATATCCAAAAACGAAGATATAAAGTATTGCTCATATCCACCTTATGAGGTAATATCAACAAAATGGATTACTGCAGAAGAAATATGCATTTTAAAAGAAATTGACAAAGCGGTTGACAAGCTATATAACAGCCAAAGCTTTGTAAAAACGCTTCAAAAGCTATACAAAGGTGATGCTTTTGAGATGTTTTTTGAACTATGTAAGGTGCTAAAAACTGAAAACATAAAAAAGGCTGATATTTACTCCGCATTGTATAAAAATTATGGTGACACAATAATTAATGAGCTCATATTTGACTTTATTTTAAATAATAAAGACACAAAATTACCCGACTTTATGAAAATCACAAAACC
>JAZNGX010000101.1:0-1705 GCA_045576675.1 Clostridia bacterium
TTTTAACGGCGCAAAAGAAATATGCGGAAAAGAATATACCGCCGATGAATTACTAAAAGAGATTATAAAAGACAAAGTGTTCTACGATAGCTCAGATGGCGGTGTTACATTCTCCGGTGGAGAATGTATGCTGCAGATTGACTTCCTTGAAGAAGCTTTGAAAAAGTGTAAAGAAGCATCTATACATACGGCAGTCGATACCGCCGGTAATCTCCCATGGGAGTACTTTGAAAAAATTATTCCATTTACAGATTTGTTTCTTTATGATATCAAGTACAAGAGCATTGAGCTTTTGCCATATCATCAGATGAGCGAACATAAATATGAAGCATTAAATATGCCGTTCACAAGCTACCCATTGCCAGATAAAAATAACATTGAGGCATATAAAAAATTTTTTATATAACTATAAAAAAAGGGTTTATCTCACTAAAGCGAGACAAACCCGTTAACTGTCATTTAGAACACTCGGCATAAGAAGTGGATTTTTTGCTTATGCCTGACCTGCACTGCCAAACAATCTCATTTTTTCCTTAACAACTTCCTGAACAGTGTTCTTTGCAACCTGCAAAGCAATTTCAAAAGTATTGTTGTTGTTAAAGCTGTATGTATAAGCATTGTGTGCTGCTATGCACATTTCCGTACAGATATTAACCTTTCTGATACCATTTTTAATTGTGTTTCTGAAATCGTCATCAGAAAGACCGCTGCCGCCGTGAAGAACAAGCGGCTTTGTTGAAATTTCATATATATCCGCAAGTCTGCCTATATCAAGCTTCGGCTTAACCTTGTACTTACCATGAGCTGTACCGATTGCAACAGCTAAAGCATCAATGTCAGCACGTTTGATAAAATCATTAACCTGGTCAACATTTGTATACTGCTCCTCATGACCATCATCAGCACCACCCTCGGCACCGCCAACGTGACCAAGCTCAGCCTCAACACTTACGCCCAATGCGTGAGCAACCTTACTAACCTCGTGTGTGTTATAAATATTTTCTTCATAAGGCAAAGCACTTCCGTCATACATAACTGAAGTAAAGCCACCCTTTATAGCTGTAAGAATTTTTGAGTAATCTGTACCATGGTCAAAATGCAAGCACACAGGAACAGTTGCCTCATTTGCAATCTTTGTCATAATATGACAAGCATATTCAAAAGGAATAATGGGAAGATGAACCTCTGCAACACCAAGAATAAGAGGTGAACGTACTTCCTCAGCAGCGTCAATGATACCGCGTGCCATTTCAAGATTTAGCATATTAAATAATCCAACGCCGTATTTTTTACTTTCGGCTTCTTGTAAAATTTCTTCTAAAGTAACAAGCATTTTTCATATCTCCAAACTTATTAAAATTTAACATTGTAATTATATCACGCTTTTTTTGAAAATGCAATATGGTATTTGTACATAAAATATTCAATTTGTTCGCTATTATTTGTTAACCTCAGGATTGTCAGTTCTTTCTAAAAGATAGTCAACAGAAACATTAAAATAATCAGCTATTTTAATTAATGTAGCATAATCCGCCTCGTGCGAGCCTGTTTCATAACGGCTTATACTATTCTGATTCATATTCAAATCCAACGCAAGCTTTAATTGTGATATTCCACGCTTTTTTCTAAGTTCTTTTAATCGCAAGATAATCACCTCTTGATTTTATTATCCCATAATGGTATAATAAAAATATCCCGATACGGG
>JAZNGX010000102.1:0-4727 GCA_045576675.1 Clostridia bacterium
AGGCAAAAACGTTGATTTAAAGGGATTTTACTAAAAGTCAAAAACGAGGGGTTAAAACCAAAAGCGACATTTTACGACATTTTCAGAAAAAAAGCGACATTTTTACCATATTAAATTTTTAGTCCTTACAACACAAGTTTATCATATAAAACCACAAAAATCAATCGACATATTTCGACACAAAAAGAGGATGCAAATGCATCCTCTTAAAAATTAAAGTTTTATTCTGTTGAGTCTTAATGCATTACATACAACCGACACCGATGAAAGGCTCATAGCGGCAGCAGCAATCATCGGATTCAAAAGAGGGCCTCCGAATGCGTACAACACGCCTGCGGCAATCGGAATTCCAAGGCAGTTATAACAAAATGCCCAAAACAGATTCTGCTTTATATTCCGCATTACCATATGACTTATTTTAACAGCCTTTGCAACATCGCTCACACTGTTTTTAACAAGCACCACATCTGCAGACTCAATTGCAACATCAGTACCGTTGCCTATGGCTATGCCAACGCTTGCCTGAGTCAGTGCAGGAGCATCGTTGATTCCATCACCAACCATTATAACACGCTGACCATAATCCATAAATTTTTTAACGTACGAAGCTTTTTCGTTTGGCATAACCTGAGCATAAACAGAATCTATACCAAGCCTTTTTGCTATTGCATTTGCAGTGACAGAATTGTCACCTGTTAGCATAACAGTTCTCAGCCCAAGTCTTTCAAGCTCTTTTATAGCAGCTGCACTGTCAGGCTTAATAACATCTGCAACCGCAAATATACCCTTTATTGTGTCACCAGCTGTTACATAAATAAGCGTTTTGCCTTCTTCTGCAAGCTGTTTTGAAACCTTGTTTTCAACGGCATTTGTAAAGCTGATGTTACCTGCCTTTATCAGCTTGCCGTCAATTACACCCTGAATTCCAAGACCGGACAAGGTTTTAACCTCTTCTGCGTACCCTGTTTCTATTCCTTTGCTTTTCGCAAGCTTCACTATCGCTTTGCCAAGCGGATGCTCGGAATATCTTTCAAGCGTTGCAGTTATTCTTATAAGCTCGTCTTCTTCTATATCAGTGTATATTACATCAGTAACAACAGGCTTACCCTCTGTAAGTGTTCCTGTTTTATCAAGCACAACAGTGGTTGCCTTATTTGCTATTTCCAAGCTTTCAGCATTTTTGAAAAGAATGCCATTTTTTGCAGCACGGCCTGTACCAACCATAATTGCGGTTGGTGTTGCAAGGCCAAGCGAGCACGGGCAGGCAATAACCATTACAGATACAAAAATTTTAAACGAGAACGCAAAATCCCATGTTGCAATAAGCCAACAGTAAAACGCAACCGCCGCAATTGCAATAACTGCAGGAACAAATATAAGCGAAACCTTGTCGGCAAGCTTGGCTATTGGTGCCTTTGAACCCTGTGCGTCCTCCACAAGCTTAATAATCTGCGAAAGCGTTGTATCTGTTCCAACCTTTGTTGCTCTTACCTGCATATATCCGTTAAGGCTGATTGTTGCACCTGTTACATAGTCGCCAACCTTTTTATCAACCGGCATACTTTCACCTGTTATCATACTTTCATCAACAGAAGGCGAGCCTTCAATAATTATTCCGTCAACAGGGATACTTCCACCCGGCTTAACCACAACAACATCGCCCACTTTTACAGTTTCAACAGGTACCTCAACAACATCACCATCAACATATAAAAATGCAGTTTTGGGTGACAGCTCCATCAAAGCCTTTATTGCTTCGCCTGTTTTCCCTTTTGAACGCTCCTCAAGCATTTTACCAAGCATTACAAGCGTTATGATAACGGCACTGCTTTCAAAGTAAAGATTATGTGCATACATATGATTGCCGAAAATTATCTGTCCGAAGCCATAAAGGCTGTATAAAAACGCAGCAGAAGTGCTGACTGCAATTAAAGTATCCATATTGGGATGAAATCTTAAAAGCTGTTTAAAACCGTTGGTATAAAAATGCGAGCCGCATATAAGCACCGGAATACAAAGTATAAGCTGTACCAATGCATACAAAAATGCATTTTCCATCGGGTCGATTATAAAATTAAGTCCTATCATCGGCAGCATTGAAACCAAAAGTAATGGAACAGCAAAAACTGCAGACACAACAAATTTTATTTTCATTGTTTTAAGTCTGTTTTTCTTTTGTTGACTTATATCCTTTGCCACACCGAAGCCGCAGGCTTCAACTACCTTTAGTATTTCATCATAGCTTAACACAGCTTCGTCATATTCGACAGTTGCTTTTTCTGTTGCTATTGATACAACCGCATTTAAAACACCATCTGTTTCGTTAAAGCTGCGTTCTAAAAGAGAACTGCACGAAGCACAGTGCATACCAGTTATATTTAAAGTTATTTTTGTCAACTAATACACCTCCTGCAAAAATCAATTGACAACCTAAGTTGCATTTTATATAATTAAAACGAAAGGAATGAATTAATTTGAAAATCAAAAAAATGATTTTTGTAAGCTTATTTTCAGCAATACTTTGTATACTGTCACCAATCTCATTTCCAATAGGAACAGTACCCGTAACGCTTTCAATATTTGCACTATTTATAACAGCACTTGTATTACCTGACTATGATGCAGTTACCTCCACTATAATATATCTGCTTTTAGGCTTAATCGGTCTGCCTGTTTTTTCAGGCTTTAAAGGTGGATTATCCATTATATTTGGTGCAACAGGCGGATTTTTGTGGGCATATCCTTTTATGGCTTTTATAATAAGCCTTGTTAAATCCAAAAACCGTGTTGCAGCATTAGCTTTATCACTTGTGCTTTGCTATATTACAGGTATGCTGCAGCTCTCCTTTGTTACTGGTATAGCTTTATCCTCTGCACTTTTAACAGGTGTGTTACCCTTCATTCCGTTCGATATTATAAAGCTTGTTCTTGCTTTATTTATCAGCAAGCCTCTCCAGAAGGCTTGTGCTTCTTTCTATAAACTTGGCTAATTCATCAACCTCAAGTGGTGAATGGCATATGCGTGCAATATCATATATCTGCCTGCATATGTCTTTTTTAATTTCTTCGTCTGCAACTGACGAAAGCTTGTTAACAAGCGGGCTGTCAGTGTTGACAATAAGAGTATATGTTTTTGGTGCAGTAAATCCGCCACCAAACATTTTTGTTATATCGCTCATTCTGCGTGTCTGCTCGTCTTCAGAAATAATCGCAGGCACATTTGTTTTAAGTGATGCAGTGGCAATTTTAAGCTCATCACTGCCAAGAATATCCTTAAACAGCTCTGCAAGCTCGCCTTCAGTATTCTGCTCTTCGGGAGTAGCATCAATTCTTGTGAATTTATAGCCCTCCTTCATTTCAAGAAAGCTTATGAAATGAGTATCAATAATATGCGGCAAAATGATTGCGTTCTTTTCCTGCTCCTTTAAAATTTTGATATACTGAATCTGCTGTTTGGGATCTGAAACATAGATTATGTTCTTTTCATTTTCCTCAGCGTACTTTGTAATCTCAACATAATCACCGTCAATGGTTTTCGCCTGCATACAAGGCTTTAGCTTATCATAAAACTTTTCGTCACGCAAGCATCCATACTCAATAAACGGTGCGATATCCTCATAATACTTATCATACTGCTCTTTTTCATTGTTATGAAGTGAAATAAGCTTGTCTGCAACCTTTTTTGTAATGTGTGCAGAGATTTTGTTAACATATCCGTCATTCTGCAAGAAGCTTCTTGAAACATTAAGCGGAAGCTCAGGGCAATCAATTACACCCTTTAAAAGCATCAAAAATTCAGGGATAACCTCTTTAATATTATCCGCAACAAAAACCTGATTGTTGTAAAGCTTTATCTGTCCCTGTGCAGACTCAAACTCGTGAGTAAGCTTTGGGAAGTACAATATTCCCTTTAGTGCAAATGGATACTCAACATTCAGATGAATCCAGAAAAGTGGGTCGTTCATATCGCTGAATACTCTGTGATAAAGCTCTTTATACTGCTCCTCTGTGCAATCTGCCGGGTTACGTGTCCATAGTGGATTTGTATCATTAACAGGCTTGTCCTCATCATTCATATAAATCGGGTATGGCAAGAATCCGCAATACTTTAACAGTATGCTTTTAAGTTTATATGGCTCTAAAAATTCCTCCTCGCCCTCTGTTATATGAAGTGTGATTTTTGTACCACGATCCTGTTTGTCACATTCTTCCATTTCGTATTCTGTGCCGCCGTCACAGCTCCATTTAACTGCAGGCTCGTCTTTGTATGACTTTGTTTCAATTTCAACAACGTCAGAAACCATAAATGCAGAATAAAAGCCAAGACCGAAGTGACCGATAATCTGATTTTGTTCTTCATTAGACTTGTATTTTTCAAGAAACTCCTCTGCGCCAGAAAATGCCACCTGAGTAATATATTTTTCAACCTCTTCACCAGTCATACCGATACCGTTGTCGGTTATGGTAATTGTTTTTGCTTCTTTGTCGCATACAACACGGACATTTAATTCCTCTTCACCAAGCTCAGCCTCGCCAATTGACGAAAGCTTTTTGATTTTTGTAACAGCGTCACAGCCGTTTACAACCAATTCACGAAGGAATATATCTTTGTCAGAATACAACCACTTTTTAATTACCGGAAAAATATTTTGTGTATGTACCTCTATTGTACCTTTTTTCATTTTCATATCTCCTCTTCTATGTACAAGTCGGATCGTAGCCATGTC
>JAZNGX010000103.1:0-7209 GCA_045576675.1 Clostridia bacterium
CGTTTGCTAAGCTTGACCAGACAGGTGTTGGTAAGTTAATGGAAATGTCAATTAAACTTGGTAAGCCCGTTAACCCGAACCTACACATCGGTATCTGCGGCGAGCACGGCGGTGACCCTGTATCAGTTGAATTCTGTCATAATATCGGTCTTAACTATGTATCATGCTCACCGTTCAGAGTTCCGATTGCACGTCTTGCTGCTGCACAGGCTGCAATTAAAGATATGAAATAATTTCATATGATAAATATAAAGGACTTGCGTTTCGCAAGTCCTTTTTGTATATAATTTGCTTTTAATTAATGTTGGTGATTTTAATTATGTCGCCAATTTGGCAATCCAAAGCAACACAGATTTTAAGCAATAAATTTGTTCGAGCAATTATAACACCTTAGATAAGAATTTTAGTACAGTTTGAAAAACATATGCATTATAAAAGCTTTGTATTAATATAATTGTAGAAAAGAGAGGTGTTTTAAATGGCAACAGAGGGTGGTTTTACCGCGAGAGTTTTTACTTCGGAGGCACGTATTCCTATTCCCGATGCTTTTGTTACAGTTACAAAGAAAAACGATAGCGGAAAAAGCGAGCTTGTGGCATATCTTGTTACAGACAGAAACGGTCTTACAAAGAGCTTTATGCTTCCTGCTCCCGATATTAACAATTCACTTTCGCCCGGTGATAACGGCAGTTCATTTGCAAGCTATGATGTGAATGTTTATCATCCGCTTTTTTATACAACAGATGTGCGTAACGTTCAGGTTTTTGACGGAAATTCGTCAACATTGCCGTTCGAGCTTGTTCCAATTCCTGAAGATAAAAATCCTGCAAGCAAGGTAGAACGTGTGGATATCACTCCGCAAAATCTTTAGGAGGTGCTTATATGCCGCCGATAGTTTATCCGTACATTCCTAAAACAATAACTGTGCATCTTGGTGCACCTGACAGCAACGCTCAAAATGTAACGGTCAATTTCCCCGATTACATTAAAAATGTTGCGTCAAGTGAAATATATCCCACGTGGGATGAGGCTGCTATCCTTGCTAATATCTATGCACAGCTAAGCTTTGCGCTAAACAGAGTTTTTACTGAGTTTTATATAGCACAGGGGTACGATTTTAATATTACAAACAACACTGCATACGACCAGAAATTTATTTATGGCAGAAATATTTTTGATAATATTGACAGACTTGTTGATGAGGTTTTTGACAGCTATTTAAGACGAATGGGCACCATTGAGCCTATTGCTGCAAAATACTGCAACGGCACTACTGTTACCTGTGAGGGGCTTTCTCAATGGGGAAGTCAGCAGCTTGCACAGCAGGGACTGAATGCAATCCAGATTGTGAGAAACTATTATGGTGAGGATGTGGAGCTTGTAACAGATGTTGAAATTCGCGGGATAATGCAGTCGTATCCCGGTGAGCCTGTTGAGTTTGGTGATTCAGGCAGTGCAGTAACAACAATTCAGGTTTCGTTAAATCAGATTTCGCAGGATTATCCGTCTATCCCTAAAATTCCCGAGGTGGATGGGATTTTCGGAACAGCCACTGAAAATGCAGTGCGGCGTTTTCAGGAGATTTTCAATCTGACACCGGACGGGGTTGTTGGCAAAACAACCTGGTATAAGCTTGTTTATCTGTACACGGGTATATTACGGCTTTCAGAGCTTGACAGCGAGGGGCATAGGCTTTATGCTCAAAGCCTTGAATACCCCGATGCGATTTCTATCGGAAACAGTGGCGAAAAGGTGTCTCAGCTGCAGTACATACTTGATGTGCTTGCGTTGTTTTATCCTGAAATCCCTGCAGTTGAGCAGGATGGGTATTTCGGCGACGGCACAAGAAACGCAGTTGTGCAGATGCAAAAGGTGTTTGGCTTGCCTGAAACGGGTGTCGTGGATAAGGTCACGTGGGACGTTATGTACAACGCATTCAAAGGAGCTGTGGATTCAACCGCATCTGAAAGTGACAAGTTTTTGCCAAAGCTGTATCCGTATCCGGGAACAGAGCTTCGCCTAGATTCGCGCGGCAACGATGTTCGCCTTTTACAGGTGTATATCAATCAATTTGCAAGGAATTATTCAGGGGTTGATTTGATTCCCGTAACAGGCGTGTTTTCTGCAGTGACACAAAACGCAGTACGTCAGGTGCAGGCGTTTTTGGGGCTACCTGTTGACGGGATTGTGGGCAGACAAACGTGGGATGCTATGACAAGTCAACTGCGTATACTTTATGCACAGACAAATAATCTGCCACTGCAAAATTCAGGTATGACCTTAAGAGAGGGTATGGCAGACAGCGAAGGAGGAACAGTAAATGAGCAATAGAACAGATAATAATCAGCCGATAAGAAACCTGCAACGAGCATTACGAAGGCTGGCAAGGGTAAATGAAAACCTGCCAAACGTTTTGGTGGATGGTCAGTTCGGCAACCAAACGACTGCGGCGGTGTCGGCATTTCAAAATCAATTTGGCTTGCCTGAAACGGGCGAGGCTGACAGGGCAACCTATGACAGAGTAATGGAAGAATATATAAAGTTGCTTGAAACACACACTGAGGCAAAAACGCTGGATGCATTTCCGTCACCTTTTTTTACTGTCGGTGCAGAGGATAACAACGAAATTGTGTATGTTATTCAGGCAATAGTGGCAGGGCTTGCAAACAGATTTCAAAACATAAAGCTTGCAGGTGTTACAGGTGTATATGACAGTGAAACTGCCGATGCAGTAAGGGAAATTCAAAGAATAAGCGGCTTGCCTGAAACAGGCATAGTAGATAAAGCAACGTGGGATGCAATGGCGGCACTTTACGAGGCTAATATTTCAAAAAGCAGAATAAACCCATTTGACCCCGACAGTGAGGTAATAATACGCAGACACAAGGTGCTTTACGCGCCGTTTAATAATGACGATTATCGACTTTGAATCACAGGATGTAAAAAATTCGTTTGGATTTTTTACATCCTTTAATATTGCAATTATATACTTATATGTGATAAAATAGAAAAAATACTGCAGAAGGATTAAAAAAATGAAAAAAGTGTTACTTATTCCGGCTGTGCTGATAAGTCTGTGGCTTGTATTTGTGTTGTTGCTCACAGGTGCTAATGCAATACCAAAATCGGCTGTAAGCAAAAACATAGAAAAAAGTGCAAGGTATTATGACAATCAGTATATGTTCCGTCAGATGACAAAGGATGAAAATTCTACAATTGTTCATAATTATGCGGATATTGTGTGGCTTAACATTATTTATTGTTCCGACAATGAAACCCCCTTTGAATCGGCAGTTAAAGCAGATTTTTACGAGGGGACCGAGCTTTATAAGTCGCAAAGCCTTACCGAAGTGATTAATAAAGGCTATAAGCCTAACAAATCCTATTCAAGATACTGGCACGGTGCCACTGTTTTTATAAAGCCGATGCTTGTTTTATTTGATATTCACGGGATCAGGCTTGTGAATATTGTGTTGTGTCTGCTTTGTGTTGCGGTGCTGAGCTTTATTTGCATAAGAAAAAAGCTGTATGCCCCTTTTTTAGGATATGTTCTTTCACATTTGTTGTGCTTTACGTATATAATTCCGCTTTGTATGGAGTATATGCCTGTGTTTGTGCTGATGCATTTATTTACGGTTTTTGTGATTTTAAAAGGCTATAAGCTAAATGGCATAGATTTTGCGGCAATGTTTGCAGGCTTTGGTGCAATAACCTGTTACCTTGATTTTCTTACCAATGAAATATTAACGCTTTTTGTGCCTCTTGCCTTTGCGCTGTGGCTTAGCGGTGAAGCAAAGCGGTTTAAAGCTTTGTTTGTTGCATCTGTGTCATGGTTTGTTGGATATGCTCTTACGTGGGGTGTAAAATGGCTTTTGTGCCTTTTGGTTGCAGGCAGTGAAAGCTTTATGCTTGCAGTAACTGACGGTGCCTATCGTATGGCAGGTGCTGTGCCTGATATGCAATACAATCAGGTTTTAAGTGCAGTATTAATGAATATCAACAGAATTTTTCCGTTTAACTTTTTAAAAAGCAACAGTGCAGTGCTGTTTTTTGCAATTGTATTTGTGGCAGTTGTTTTTTGTTGGTGGTATATGTTCAGAAAAAACAATGGCGAGCTTTCGCTTTCGTGCTGCTTGTTTGTGATTGCACTGATGCCTTATGCACGATATGCAGTTTTAAGCAACCATTCGTGTCTGCATCCGTTCTTCACATTCCGAACACAAATGATAACGGTTATGGCAATTACAATGGCATTGGCTGCCTGCACAGATAAAAAGCGGCTGCCGTTTTTAAAAAAGAGGAGGCGATAAGCATTTATGGAAAATATTGAGCTTACAGTGCTTATGCCATGCCTTGACGAAGAAAAAACAATTGCAAATTGTATAAAACAGGCAAAATCCTTTATTGAAAGAAACAATATCCGTGCCGAAATCCTTGTTGCAGATAACGGAAGCACAGACAGCTCTGTAAAAATTGCTGCTGCCGAGGGCGCAAGAGTTGTAACTGAACAAAGAAAAGGATATGGATATGCATTAAGAAAAGGAATTGAATGTGCATATGGCGAATATATAATTATGGGTGATTGTGACGAAAGCTATGATTTTTTAAATCTTGAAGAGTTTTTAATGCATTTGCGTTCAGGAGCATCACTTGTTATGGGAAACCGCTTTGCTGGCGGTTTTGAAAAAGGTGCTATGCCTTTTTCACACAGATACATAGGCGTGCCGTTTTTGTCACTGCTTGGCAGAATGGTATTTAAAACAGATGTTGTAGATTTTCACAGTGGTCTGCGTGCTATACGCCGCAGTGATTTTGAAAAAATTGAGTTCACATCACAGGGTATGGAATTTGCAACTGAAATGGTAGCAAAGGCAGCAAAGCACGGCTTAACAATCGCACAGGTTCCAATAAGATTAAAGTGCGACGGCAGGGGCGGTGCAAAATCACATTTGCGTACAGTGCGTGACGGATTCCGCCACGTATGGTATATTGTAAACAAAAGGAGATGATTTTATGGGAAGAGGGAAAAAACTGTTTGGCTTGATTATGGTAATGGTGATGCTTTGTACATCGGTGTTTGCAGCAACATATAATATAAGCTATGAAATTTATACAGGTGTATTGCCTGATGGTGCAACACTTTCAACAAGCTATGATGACAGCCAGACTATGATTGAGTTTGCGAATGCTCAGCCTCAGCCTGCACTTGAGGGCTATGGCTTTATGGGCTGGTATTATGAAAGTGACTATACTAACGGTTATGTTAAGATTAGTGATGGAACATATATATATGCAGACAAGCAGTTTGTTGCAGGCTATGCACCTGCCGCAACGTTTTATGCTAGCGGAACAGGCTCAAATGGTGAGTCCGTTGTAAATACCTTTGACGGCGGTGAGGAGTATAAGGCAGAGGTGGCTTTGGGTGACCCGAACAACGGCTTTGATGCGACTGTTCAGTTTACTCAACAGCCAAAGGCTATTGAAAATTACGAATTTTTATACTATTATGAAACTGTTGCAGATACAGATGCATCAGACGGAAGCAGTAATTATGCAGTTTCTGCAATAACTGCAATTGATGATGCACCCGGTGGCACATCGTGGTACAGACCTACAAATACCGATACAACAAAGATTTATCACGCAAGATATAAAACCTTGTATAGCTTTGATGCCAACGGTGGTGAATGGGCAGGCAGTGTTAATGCAATATGCAAGGCTGCTCCTGCAGACGTTCAGGCAAATGAGCCGACAAACGGAACAAAAACATTCTTGGGCTGGTATGAATCAGACCTTGAAACCGCTGTTTCATATGCAGAAATGTCTGCAAAGCCTGCAGGATACACATTTTATGCAAAGTGGGGAAAGCTTACTCCTTCATATACCTTGCCCACAGGCTTGACAGCTATATATAAGGATACGCTTTCTGACATTGATTTGTCTGCTTTTGCAACAACTGACGGCAGCTTCAGCTGGACAGACGGAACAACAGAGGTAGGCGAGGTTGGTGACAGAACACATTCTATAAAATATACACCTGCTGATGCTGCTAATTATGAAACGGTAACAGACAGCGTAACTATAACAGTTGGCAAAGCAAACCCTGTTATAGAGATTAACCCTGCAGCGAGTGCAGTGGCAATAAATTCAACTCTTTCGGCATCAGTTTTAACGGGCGGTGTTGTAAGGGGTGTTAATAACGAAGTGCTTACAGGCAGCTTTGCGTGGGCGGATCCGACAGCAGTGCTTGCAACGGCAGGAAATATAAGCGGCAATGCCGTAGTATTTACACCAGACAATCAGAATTACAACAGTGCAAATTGTAATGTTACGGTCAGGGTAAATGCAGCTTCCCCGGCACCAACACCTGGAGGCGGTACGTTTATACCTAACACAATTAAAGTTCATAAAGCTGATAACGAGCCGAAGGATGATACTGTAACAGAAAATGAAGACAGCAACAATCAGGGTGGTTCAGGCTTGGCAACCGACCCGCATATAGCATATCTTGAGGGTTATGAAGACGGCAGATTTATGCCTGAGGCAAAGCTTACAAGAGCAGAGGCTGCCGCTATTATAAGCAGAGTTGCAAAAGAGCCTATAGATATGGAAAAGGATTATCCCGTAAGCTTTACAGATGTTGCGGCAGATGCGTGGTATGCAAAATATATCGGCTTTGTTGAAACGCTTGGCGTTGTTAACGGATACAGCGACGGTACGTTCCGCCCTGATGAAAATATAACAAGGGCAGAGCTTGTTGCTATCCTTGCAAGAATTGCCGGTGGAGAGCTAACATATACAGATAAATTTACAGATGTAACAGAAGAGCATTGGGCTGCAAAATATATAAGCTATGCTTATACAAACGGATGGATAAACGGTTATCCTGACGGCACCTTCCGCCCTGATGACAGCATAACAAGGGCCGAGGCGGCAAAGATTATCAATATGTCTTTAGAAAGAAAATCAACAAATACTGATTTCGGCGATTATGAAGTGTCTGTGTTTACTGATTTAGATGCTTCACATTGGTCATATAAGTATATTATCGAGGCGGCAACAAGCCATAGATATATGAATAAGCAAGACGGAACTGAAATATGGACGGGTCTGGTTGAGTAAAATAAAAAAGTCGCCTTCGGCAACTAATGTTCGCTTCGCTCACTTTTTAAAGGTAAGTCGGAGGGCCAAGCGGTCTTAGGAAGACAA
>JAZNGX010000104.1:0-56185 GCA_045576675.1 Clostridia bacterium
CTTGATGTGAGCACCTACCTTACGGCATAACCTTCCCTTTGGATCGTTCGGCGCAACTCGATTACAGTAAAGAGTTTTTTCCTGACCTATTATCAAAAAGTATCTACCGCAATTATCACATACTCTTGGTGCGTTGCCTGCTACAAGTGATCTGTATAATTCAGCTTTTAAAAATCCTCCCAAACTGCGATATACCGTCCTTTCAGTAACAATATACTGTTTTTTGTTGCTAGGGTTAGTTCGTGTAATGTAATCAATATTAACAGGTTGCTCTATTTTGAATACATTGTCATATATTTCAGGATGCAACATTGATTGAAGTTTTGCTTGCACATCCTTATCTTTTGAAAATTTATGAATGGCTTTTGCGTACTCTGAGGGGGTACGCTTTTTTGCATATTTTATATAGTCATCAAGCAATGTATCGGCATAAAGCCTGAAAATATGAATTTCATCATGGTAAGCCAGAATGTCCGAAAGAAAATTTCCCAAGAATTCCTGATTCCAATTCAGCTTTTTGATGTTGTTATCGTTATATGTTTCAACAAAAGCCTTGATTACCTGCTTTTGATTTATTTCAAGTTCCCTAAATAGAGGTAGTTTATCGAGTTCATCCAAGAATAATTTAAAAACAGGCAAAAAAGAATCTAACCCGTTTCGGAGATCTTCTTCGTTCTCAATTTTATCTAAAGGCTTATATATTTTCTGTGTAGCATCAAGTAATAAAAGTGTTACCTCTCTGAGTTTTGAAAGCTGTTCATTCTCCAATTCCAGAAAATCGGTTGCCAATTGACCAAGAGGTAAACTGTTTTTTCCTAAAATCACTTTATTGCCATAAAACTCTGCACTAAAGCTTGCGTAATCGTCCTTTTTATCCTCTAATCTGCGTTTTTCTAACATAAATTCTCTCCCCGATAGTAATTTGACCAATTCCCCAAGGTACTTGGGAAGTATTGATTTGAAATTTTTCCTGTGTTACACTCATTACAAACATTATACCCGATAGACAATCAAATGTCAATCAGGGATTTGAACCTTGAAAACTAAATAGCCGTACTGCAAGGGATACATTCTCGGGGAAGTGACGCCACGATATGAGCGCACCAAGAGATGCAAACACGATGTCGGTGTCAAGCAAGGCAAGAGGTCAGGAACTGTAGCGGAAGTTGGTGTGAATATAATTTAGGAAAGGATGATGTAGATGAAATCTATTAATATAGAAATAGAAAAGGCTATTGCCAAAGCTATGATTTTAAACCTATTAAAAGCAAACCTTATAAGCGATGAGGAAGCAGATAAGCTTATAGATAAAGCTTTTGATGCATTAAGCGAGCCTTTAATAGAAAATTCAGCATAATCTTTTAGTTTTTGTTTAATATTTGTCTGGATTTATTAAGTTATTTGTGGTATTGTTGTCTTGAAAAAATTATGGAAAGGAGCGTGAGGCTGATGTCAGAAGTAATTGTTATCCAAGGAAATCATACAAAAGACGAACCTGATATAAAGCGAGTGTCCGCTTATGCCAGAGTAAGCTCTGCTTCAGACGAACAGCAATACTCCTTCCATAATCAGGTTCAGCACTTTACGAGCTTGATACAGAAAGCACCCGATTGGGAATATGTAGACATATATGCTGATGAAGGTGTAACCGGTACAAGAGAGGATAAACGCAGTGAATTCAACCGAATGATAAGAGATGCCGAGGATGGACTTATGGACATCATCATTACAAAATCGGTTTCACGCTTCGGTCGAAATGTTTCAGAGTGTCTAAGAACAGTAAAACACCTCAAGGATATTGGAGTTACCGTAATATTTGAAGAGGAAGGTCTTGATTCAGGAAAACCTGCTGACTTTACAATGATATCGGTAAAGGCTGCAATGGCCGAACAGGAATCAATCTCTACTGCCGAAAACGGCAGAATGGCAAATCGCCAGAGAATGAAGATGGGCACATATGTGCAAAGCAATCCTCCAATCGGTTACACATTAAAAGGTGCAGAATTCGAGGTTAATGAGGAACAAGCCAAGGTTATCAAACGGATATTTGCCGAATGCCTGTCTGGAAGCGGTACAAGTAAAATTGCCAATGGACTTATGAGAGATAAAATCCCCAATAAGTACGGCAAGGTGCATTGGACGGCACAAAGTGTCAGCTATATCATAAATAATCCAAGATACAAAGGCGATGCCCTGTTCCAGAAATCCTTTAAGACAGGATTTCCATATAAGAAAAAGAAGAACACAGGCGAATTGCCAATGTATTATGCAGAGGATGCCAATATCCCTATCGTAAGCACGGAAGACTTTGACAAGGCTGCCGGGCTTATGCAGACAAGGCGTGGAAAGCATGCCAAGGAAAGCAGTGAAATTACAAATATATTCGCAAAGAAAATATACTGCAAGCACTGTGGTTCCACTTACCGACATAAAAATGGTGCAGATACATGGGTATGCAGGACACACGATAAAGGTACAGACAAATGTCAGGCAAATCCAATAAGCGAAGAAATGCTTAAAAAGGCATTCGTTCAAATGTATAACAAGCTGAAAGCAAACTATGAGTATATCCTCCTCCCGTTCTTAACGCAGGTAGAGGCTATGAAGATAAATAAGGCAGAGCAAGATAAAATTGCTGATATCAACATGCAAATAGCACAGAATACAGAGCAGGTCTTATCACTCCGAAGACTAAAGAGTCAGGAGCTGATAGAACCTGCTTTCTATATTCAGGAGCTTAACCGCTTTGATAAACAGACAATGGAGCTTAGGAAAAAGAAAAATACCATACTGCACAACAACCGATATGCTGACATTATCTCAAAGACAAGAAAAATCACAAGAGAAATGGAATCGGCTTGTGCAATAGACAAATTCGATGCCGAGAGCTTCAAAAATCTTGTAAGTAGAATTGAAGCAGATAATGAAATAATAACCTTTATACTAATAAACGGAATGGGACTTGAGGTTAGCAAAAAGGAGGTGTTATAAATGGCAAACCGTTACATTGCATTCGGCTACAAAATAGCTGACGGCAAATTGTGCATTGAAGAAACCGAGGCAGAGCTTGTGAAAGCAGCCTTTACGCTCTATTCGGCAGGAAAATCCTACAGCCAGATTGCCGAAAGATTTACCTTAAGCGAAATCAGATACAACATTGATTCTGATAAATGGAATAAAAATATGGTAAAGCGGATAATTGAAAACGATAAATATATCGGCCGAAACGGTTATCCGCAAATCATAGAAGAAAAGCTCTATAATAAGGCGAACAAGACAAGACTTGCTAAAAACATAAATAAACCGCCTGAAAAAACAGAGCTTGATAATTTCCTTCGTACTCATTCGGAATGCCCGGTATGCAGCTCGCCGATAAAAAGGCAGAATCAATGCTACGGCGAGAATAAGTCTGTGGCATATAAATGTACCAATTCTGTATGCCCAGCGAAATCTGTTAAAGAGAATCGACTTGTAAATCTCATAACAGAATTGCTCAACATAGTGGCAGACGATTTAAGCCTTGCAGATGAACCCATTATAGCCACAATTCCCGATGATGAACTGACAGACGATATGGCAAACGATATCTACATAAAAATGCTGACGGAATATGATAAGGATGAAGTGCTTGCAGACATATATGAGCTTGCAAAAATCAAATTCCGAAACAGTATTAAAACAGATATGAGTGCAGTCACCGAAAGAATAAAAAAGGAGCTTTGCAAGTATGGGATACTTACAGAACCCCACCTTCCACTTATGCAGAAAATTATATCAAAATTCTATGTAGGCGGTCAGGATGAACTTTCGATACTGCTTACCAACGGAAAACTAATAACAAGGAGTGTGAATTAAAGATGGCAAATGTAATCGAAATACCTGCAACAAAATCATATTTAGGGCATGGTGCAAAGCGAGTACTGAATGTCGGTGCCTATGCAAGAGTCAGCACTGAGGCAGAGCAGCAGGCAAAAAGCTTCGAGACTCAGGTTGAACACTATACCAAAATGATTAAAGAAACGGCAGGCTGGAAATATGTAGATGTATACGGCGATGAAGGCATCAGCGGAACCTCCATATATAACCGACCTGAGTTTCAGAGAATGATGAAAGATTGCAGAAAGGGCAAGTTAGACCTCGTAATAACAAAATCCGTATCAAGATTCGGCAGAAACACCGCCGAGAGCTTACAATGCATAAGAGAGCTTAAGGATTTAGGAGTCGGGGTTCTGTTCGAAAAAGAAGGAATCAATACCCTTAACTATACGACCGAGATGTTTATCGCACTGCATACCATATTCGCTCAAGCTGAAAGTGAGTCAATGAGCGAAAACATAAAGATGGGTAGAAGCTACAGATACCGTGGTGGCGAGTGTTGCTATAACTTTAACGGCGTATATGGTTTCAGTCAGGATGATGAAAGAAACATATCGGTGGAAATCGGCGAAGCAATCAATGTCAGGTTTATCTTCGACTGTTGCATGAAGGGTATGAGTATTGAGCAAATTGTCAATGCCCTTGCCGAAAGAGCAATCCCCTCACCGAGAGGCAAAGAAAGATGGTCGCCCGGCACAGTAGAACGAATACTTAAGAATGAAAAATATGCAGGTGATGTCCTGACCTCAAAGACAATAACTCTAGATCCAATTTCAAAGAAAAAGATAAAGAATACAGGTCAGGTTCAGCAGTGGTTTATCCGAGACCATCATCAGTCAATCATAGAACGGGAATTATTCGACAGTGTTCAAGAGGAATTAAGTCGCCGTAGTTGCATCAAAAAGTTTGATAAAAAACAAAGCTACGGAAAATACAGCGGCAAGTTTCCTTACAATGACTTAATCTTCTGTGGCGAATGCGGAGCCAAGTACAGACGAACAGAATGGATAACCCGTGGCGGTGAAAAGAAATATATGTGGCGGTGCCTGAACAGAATTCAAGACGGACAAGATTGCTGCCAACATTCTCCTTCCATCAACAATAACTTTATGGACGAGGTTACTCTTGAAGCTATCAATGCGATATACACAAGCAGAAAAAGAGTAAAGGACATATTAAAAAGCTCAATCGCCTCTCTGCTCGGCGATACCGAACAACCGAAGATAAGTGCCAATACGGAAAAACTTGACATGATGGGTGACAGAATACGAGAAGCTATACACAAGAATGCTAACGGCGAAATATCTCCGGACGAGCTTGACAGAATATGTCTGGAGGTAAAGATGGAATCGCAGAGACTGCGTCAGGAGAATAAGGAATATGAGATGGAGCGAAAGATAAAATCAACCGAGTCATCTAAGCTGAAGCTTATCTTCAAAGCTATCGATGGCATGGAAGATAAGGTGAGCGAGATTGATGCACCTCTCATTCGAAGCATCATCGAAAGATACGAGGTTGTGTCAAAGAAAAAGATGATCATCTGGTTCATCGGCGACATACCTTATGAGGTTGACCTGCCGGTATAACGGTAGGTCTTTTTACACGAAATTTTCAAAAAGGCCTTGTAAAAAATATAGTTTTATGGTAGAATAAATCTTGTAAAAGAGATTTATTCTGCCTTTGGATTTGATAAGGGTGAAACCTTGAAAACCGCTTGAAATCAAGCAAAATTTGATGTGGCAGTAAAATCATATCGTTCTTACATTCGTATGCACAATGCATACGGCAAAAGCACAGTTCGAAAACTGTGCTTTTCTTTTTATTATATTTAAATATACATTCAGCTTGCTTAAAACAAAGCAAAAAATAAGAAACACCCGCCCACATATGTTTCTTATCATCATACAACAATATTTTTAAGTTCATTACGGTCAATTTTTTCAGTTACTGTATAACCATCCGTTACATTAAATTCCATCTCAATACTATCTTTATATACGGTAACCTTTTTTACATAAGTTTGAATTATTGCTTTTCTGTTGGCAAGCGTTCCATATTCAAGCATTTGTTTTGCTTTAGTAAACGCTTTTTTTAAAGCTTGTTTACTAACCTTAATTTTTGATAATTCTTTTTCTTTATTTGCCAACAGCCGCTCATACGTCAGTTTGTCGCTTTCAAGTTCTTTAAGCTTTTCCGACAAAGCAAGCGAACCTGTTTGCATAACAACATTGACAATATTGCTTATGCCTTTTTCAATATCAACCAGCTTTTCTTTTACGTTCTTTATTGCAATTAACAATTCTCCGTTCTTGCTGGCAGCGTAATCATTATAACTCAAAATTATTTCTGATAACATATCCTCATTAATATTCTTCCGACAGCATCATGGTGGAGTACAAGCCGTCGTCTATCACAAAAATTTTTCCAACAACAAAGCGGCTACGTTCCGCTTTGTTTGCCCATGTGCATTTCGGCTACGCCGAAAATATTGCACGGGCATAAAAGTGGATTTTCAAGCATGTCAAACTTTTACCGTGCTTTCAAAAAAAATCACAGGTAAATCCCCTAATGAATATAGAAAAAAACATCAACAAAACATAAAACATCCATACAATTTTGCTTTGGATATGATAGTTTCTTTGGCAGAATAAAAGCGAAATGTTTTATAGACGTTCATGAACTGGTGTTTACATTGATATTTTTGATGGCAAAATCAATAATTATATCAACTGGTATAGCACAAAACGTATCAAACAATCATTAGGGTATATGAGTCCGATAGAGTACAGACATAGTCTTGGATTAGCAATATAAACAGTCCAAGAATATGTCCGCACCCCCTGTCTCGTGTTTAGACTACGCTGACGGTAAAACACCAAATTTTTTCAATACTTACTATTCCACCGCTCGCATTATATAATGGCAAACCAGGAGTAACAAAGCTAAAATAGTCTTTTTATTTGTTTTATCCGCTTCATTTGACATTGATTGCAATTATAGCAAGAATTATATAGTAATAATCCCCATTGATATGACAAAGTACAATCATATCAAATGGGGATTATTATTATACCAAATACACCTTTACATCATATATTTCATCTGCAACACAGGGTAAAACGCTTCCATCAATTTCTTTGTTATTTACAACTATTTTTTGAACAGTATTACATATTTTATCTTTTGCTTTATAATAACTTATATGATAGTTTGCACCTCTGAAACTTCTTGTAATCGAACATTCACTCCAGCCTGAAGGTAAACACGGCATTATATGAATTCCATCCATCTCAGCTTTTAAACCAAAGATATAACTAATTACTGTAGTTGTAAACCAACCGCAAGAACCAGTTATCCAGCTAGCACCTGTTTCACCGTAACGATAACCGCTTCCCGGACCAAAATATGAATTTGACAAAACATACGGTGTTGCATATTCAATATTTCTGTGTTTGCTGAACGGCAAAGCCTTGTCAAGAGTTCTGAACGCTGCATCATTTCTTTCTGCAATACAATCAGATAACGCTTTAAACATATTAGCATGCAAATATATACCACCATTTAAATTTTCACCTGGTCTGATAACGCTGATAAAACCAATATCACTGCGGAATTTGTCAAAAAGTCCATATAATGTTGCTATACCGATATCACATTCCAAATACTTGTCAACCGAGTTCATAGCAAGTTTTGCTCTTTCTTCATCTGCAACACCTGAAATAATCGCCCAGCTTTGAGTATTCAAAAAGAATTTTCCACCGTCAGAATCTTTTGAACCCACAGGCACTCCATCATCTGTAAAGCCTCTTAAATAATACTCTCCATCCCAGCAATGAGTATTGATGTTATATTTTAGTTCATCCATCCTCGTTTCGCACAACGGCACAAGCTCGCTTTTTCCATAACCTGCAGCAATACCCTTAAAAACATCCAGTGCTTTATATAGAGCCATAGAAAGCCATACACTTTCCCCCTTGCCTTTTGCACCAACGCCGTTCATAACATCGTTCCAGTCACCGCTGTGAATTTTTGACAAACCGTGTGCACCTCTGTCGTTCCACAGATAATCAATTGCACGCTTCATATGATTGAACACTGTATCTTCTTTATCATCAATAAACGGAACCATAATATCAAGGTATTCATAATTTCCATCCTCTTTTACTATGCTGTCAATAGTAAACGCTATCCAAACAGGACTGTCGGAATAATCCTGATCAATTATAACATTTTCGCCCCATGCTCTTGGCGCATAACCCGAACCGTACTGATATGACAAAACCTTCAGAAAACGCTCCTTAGAAGTGTTTTTGTCAATTGCAGTATAGCTTTGTGCATCTTGTGACAAATCACGGTAACCGTTAAAATATACCCTTGCCCACTGACTGTTGAAATTAAGCTGATGTTTAAGCCAGATGTTAAAGAAGGTGTCAAATTCTTCATACGGAGTGGTTATATTAACATTATCTACTTTACCCAAATAATAATCATTAGCACGTCTGAACTCTTTTTCTATAACACCATCAGCAAAATATTTATTACGAAGTGAATTGATTTCGTTGCTTTCTTTAGTCACACCTGCAATTGTATTTACTGTCTTGACTTCTCCCGGTTCAATTTCAAGCTTTGTTTCAAGAGCAAATATAATCTTTTCGAATTCACAGATTGAATTTGTGCATCCTCCGTTAATTATTGCAAGAGGAGTTAATTCATTGTAATACTCGCCTATGAACTTACGTTCGTTTGTGTCATATCCTGACAAATTGCAGTCCATTGTGAAAAAGCCGTCCTCTGTTCGTCCTACCGTTTCGTGCGAAAAGTGACTGCCAAATCTTACAACATTTGAGCCTACTATTGCGTTTGACGCTTCATCATATGTCGCATATGCAGCAGGGAAAGAGCCTTCGTGCTGACCATAAATTGCTGTGCCGAAATATGGAATCACTTTTATCTTACGTCTTTTGTCTGTAAGATTTTCTACAGTAATTGTCCATATTTCGCAGTTGTCATCTTGTGGCACAAATACCCTGTAGCACGTTTTTATTCCGTTAAATTCAGAAGTTATCTGCGAATAACCAAGAGCATGCTCACAGTCATAATTCTCATAGCCTTTATTTACCGGCAAGCCGTTAGCTGTCCAGAATTCGCCTGTTTCTTCATCAATAATATATACCATTCTGCTTGTAATAATATTGGTTCTTACACCATTTGAATCTTGTTTTAATGACTTACCCTGTCCAATTTGCGAAAATATGCACAGAAACTCCTTGTTCCATATGTAATTCTGCCACTGACAAGGTGTGTTTGGGGTATTAATATTGAAGGTTTTTCCGTCATTTTTAAAACCTCCGTAAGTTCCCTTATACATTTTTGTCCTCCTTTAAAGCTAAAGCGGCTGAACAGCCGCTTTTAATGTTTAATATTGATATGCAATCAGTGCAACATATCCGTAGTTGCTTATAATTGTAACGACCCTTGCATTATCATTTAAATAATCGGTGAAATTATAGCGTGTGAGTGCTGTTAGCTTGTCTTTATCTGCGGCATAGAATTTATATACGCCCGCAAGATTGATTACTTCTTCTTCACCCGAAGCAAGTTTAAGCTTTATAGTATCGCCATTATACAAATCAGCCGCACCATAAGTCATGCGGAATTTTGTTGCAGGATAGTTGTAACCGCCTATACTCATCGAACGGAATGCTCCGTTGTTAGAAGTATATGATGCAATCGGAGTGTTCTCATATGTAAACACACGTTCTAACTGTGCGGCACGTGTTCCGTCCCGCGAGCCTGCATATGTATAGCGTATTAAATCACCGCGTTTGATATTGCCTAATGCAACAGTATAGGTTGTGAGATTACTGCCTGTCAGGGTTTTTGCATAACCATCAGCGTTTAACAGTCCCGGATTCTCACGCGTCATCTTAAAGCCGTCATACATTGCATTTGTAAGAGGTGTAAGCAACACATCTTCTGTTACACCTGTCGAAATATTTATACCCTTGATGCAGTAACATTCTTCACCGTTTTCATCAAGCTTTTTATAAACACTGTCCACAATCACGGTTGCGGCACCGTCGTTGTTAATCGGGCGTTGTATATTGCCTGTCAGTTCAGAAATTTCCTTGTACCTTAAAGCAAATGCAGGAGCACCGAATTCATCAGGCTCATAAAATACTGATGTAAAATTAATCAACGCATAATTACCAAAAACGCTTCTCGCAGTGCTTACGCTGTACATATCATCATATTCGTTGCCCGAAACCGGCACGCCGCCTGATGTTGGTATTACAAACACAGGTATATCTGCATTTAGCGGGAACAACATCTGATTGTAACGGAAGATACCTCCGATTGATACCATAAACACATCCTTGCCGCCGTCAAGCGTAACATTCATACGTTCAAGTTCTGCACCTGTGTTATTACTTTCAAGGTCAATTTCCGTCAGCAAGCCGTTTGCATTGGTTTTAAAATAAGCCATTTTATAAAGAAGTGCAGACTGGTCCATATTGCAAATATCGTTGTGTGACTTAATGTGTCCGTCAACTTTCACCTTTGAAGCACAACCGTATATCTTTGTGCCTGATGCCACAACATCAATGTCATAAATTCTGCTACTGTCAAGCTGATAACGCTCCTGCTTTATAACGCCGTCCTTGACGAAAATTTTAAGCTTCGGTCCTTCCATATCATCAGGGTCGGCAGAAACCGCCGCAATAAAACCAAGCTGACGTGTTTGTGAGTCAATATCTGTTTCTTCCATTATATATATAACCTCGTCATACTCATTGAATATAATGGTTGACATTTTACCCAATTCAGGAATAACTTTTATATTATTCTTATAATAATCAGAATATAAATATTCTTTTCCGTCAAGTGTTATACCTTCACTGCTTGTTCCTTCAATTACTGAAGTGACGCTGTCCGTGAAAATTTCAATGCTCACATTCTTTTTGTCAGCAGACACATAAGCTAAAATCAAATTGTTTTCCTCTGCCGAGCCGATATTTGTTACTCTACCGTTTTTATGGACTATGATTTTTTCAAACTTTGAAACTGATAAATCAGCGTTGTTTTTGCTTTTGATAACGACCTCTGTGTCGTCACCAAACGAAGCTCTGTTAATTATAACCTGCGGTCTGTCAATCAAAGCTGTTTCGTAGATGCCATCTTTGTCGCTATCAATCAGCGTTATAAAAGCTTCGTCTGATTTAAAATCATCATACGTCCAACCATTGTAAGCAACACCATTTAATATCACACTAAGTTCTCCTGAAACAGACGCATAAACTGCACTGTCACCTTCAAAATACTTAATACCTTTTGCATCATAGCCTACTATGTCACGGCTTTTGATTGCAAGAATGTCATTTCTTTTAACATCCTCCCAGTAATAGAGCAATGCTTCAGGGTCATCCTCGGCAGTTATATAATAAATATTCCTGCCTAAAAGTCCGTCGATTTCGCCCCATTCATCAACATAACCGTTGCCGCTTATGATAATTTTGCCTGAATAATCGGGCTGTGTCAGACTTGTCACACTGTTTTGTGTAACCTTGCCTTTATAAATATTAATTCCGTAATATGTTTCAATCAATGTTCTTCCTTCGGCACTTGTCATTCCCAAGCCGTTTGTAACTGTTGTCATTAATTTGGCATCAAGTGCAGAATATAAAATTTCCACCATTGTTTCTCTGTTTAAATACTCATCGCCGCCAACATACAAACCAATTTCACGGGCTGCAAGACCAACGCCCACAGGATAACCGCCAAGCTGTTCTATTCTTAATTTATACCCCATCATCACTTCAAGCATTTTTAAGAAATCTGTAGGGCTTATAAGATTGTCGGGATAAAAATATTGTGCGTCATTAACCATACCGATTTTGTTGCACGCGGCAATTACTGCCGCATACGTATGTTCTGCAGGAACATCATCATAAAGCTGAACCGGATTCATAATATTTTCAAGCCCCGTAAGCTTCAAAAGTGCCTCACACGCCTCTGCCCTTGTAATTACTGTATCAGGCTCAAAGCTTTTTGCAGAGCCAAGGTCAATAATTTCAAGATATTGCAAAAGCTGTACCATACCGTCAAGCTGTGTGCCTTTAATATCAGGATATGAATTTATAATTCTTTCAGGCTTTATGTACGCATCTCCGTATACTTCAAGCTCTGATACAACCGCAGAGTTCATTGATGCAAGACGTACATATCTGTAACCGATGTCAAGATTAACCGTCACATCAAGGTCGCTGCCAAATTCCCCCGGCTCAACCTTTGTACCTACCGTCACAACCCCTTCGGCAAATTCAGGGTCGTTTGAAACCTGCAAAAGCCAGCCTGTTCTGTCAACTGCACGCTCCATATCACGGCGTGAACGTGCAATTATTCTGCTGATTATATATTCGCTCTCCAAATCAACGGCGATATATTCATATCCACCTTTTGGTCCTGTTTTCTTAACAAGTCCGCTTGCCCATGCACGTCCCAATGAACCGTCATTGACATTTCGTTCAGGATATGAATCGTTGTATATACTGCTGGCAAAAGTCGGCTTGCCAAGTGCAATGTTTTCTGCACCTGCATATACTATTGTAAGGCATGTGCAAAGCAATGCCAATGCTAATATAAATGATATTGTTTTTTTCATTGCTTTACCACCTACCCTTCAATAAAGTTCAAAAATCTGTCTATCATAACTGCCGCCTGGGCACGTGTTGTTGTGCCTTTTGGATTAAAGCAACCGTTTTCATCGCCGACAACAATTTTCGCATCATACATTGCAAGAATATAGTTTAATGCATAGGCTGAAATATTCTCATTAAACTTGGTTTCACTGCCTTCATTAAGCTTGATGCCTTTTGCTTCGGCAGCTCTGCCCAAAAACGTAACCGCATCCTCACGGGTGATTGTCATAGACGCACCAAAGCTTTCGCCCATTCCATTTGCGATGCCTTTTGAATATGCGGCACCAACATAAGGATACCACCAGTCGGTTACTGCGCAGTCGTTAAATTCAGGCATATTGTAACCGCCGTCCTGAGTTATATCCAACGCACAAACAAGCATCTTTAAAAATTCTGCTCTTGTAACATAATCTTCGGGAGCAAAAACCTTTTCAGCTTTGCCATTGATGATTTTTTTGTCGTACAATCTTTCAATTGCTTCCTTTGCCCAATCGTAACCGTTAAGGTCAGTAAACACATCGGCTTTTTCAGGTGCAGGTGTGATAACAGGCGTTGTTTGTACTGCAGAGGATTTGTATGACATTCCTCCTCCGCCTCCGCCACCGCCGGACGACCCTCCGCCCGCTACGTTTGACGGTCTTTGTACCTTCTTTGAAGCTATAATTTCATCTGCTTCTTCTTTAACTGCAGCAGGGAAGCTGTTAAAATACTGTGCCGCATTTGTTCTGTCGATTTTTGGTGCGATTTCTGATGCCGAAACATTGTTTCTGCTTAAATAATCCATATCAATGCCAAGCTTGTCACCATATATTTCTATAACATCAATTACGTCCTGATATGTACCATTCTGGAATATGGCAAAAATCGCACACTTTTCAAGATAGCTCCATATTGCTTCACTGCCCTGCGGAGCTTCTGTGCCGCTTACAACTGCATAAAACTGATTTGCTTTTGTTTTATCTGTAAACACCTTTGCAAGCACATCGGAATACTTTGAATACTCTGCTTCAAACTGTTGTGACGTGCCATAGAATAAAGCGTCAAATACAACTGCTGCCCTTATGATTTCAGTAACATCGGAAGGCTGTGAAATCCCCAGCGAAGTGCCTGTTATGCTTCCTGCTGCCATAAGCTCACGTGCAAGCACAAAGCTTTCACCGAAATTATCCGAAACACTTTCATATTCTGGAACCTGTGAAACCGCTATTATGCCATTTGACACATAAGTATCAAGCTTTTCGACAGCATCAGTCGAAGTTACTGTTTTTAAATCCTCAATAGCTTCTAATAGTTCTGCTTCGCTTATGCTATGAAGTATATATTCAGCAGTATAGGTTTTTGACATTGCATATCTGTAAATAAGCTTTACAGCGTATCTGCCTATAGCATCATTTTCAGTCAAAGCATACGAATATGATATTTCGTTCTTATCCTCAAGGTCACTTATAACATCAAGCTGTTTAATATCAGCAAGAGCATAATTATCAAACGTGCAGTCCTTATTCAGAATAATAACTGTCAAGCTTCCGCCCTTAGGCAGTGAGGCACTGCCTAAGGCTGCAGAAACTGTAAGCTTATTTCCTGCGGTGTCAACATTCAAAACATCAGACAACACAAAGGTATCCTCAGAAAAAGCAAAGCAACCAAGGCATATTGACAGACATAAGATTGTAACGCAAACTGTCTTAAAAAATTTGCTTTTTATCATTAAATATCTTTCCTTTTCTTATTGAAAATATTTTATTCTGCAGGTGTTATCCCAACAGGGACAAGATTGTTAAGATTGTACCAGAAGAATGCTTTTACATAATAATTATCTTTATTATTTTCATAATCTTCAGGCAAATCTGTAATCTGTGCAGATAATGTAATGTTATCTGTTGTTGTATCCTGAGCAGTTTTCACACTGCATAATGCACCATTTTTATTGTAAAGTGCAACAATTAATGTAGGTGTGCTGTAGCTGTTACCTGTACCGATATCAACATTTACAGATGCTTTTAAGTTTTCTTCATCAATTACAAAATCTTTAAATTCCACACCGGGGATATACTTTTCACCTGTTGCAATTTCACCATTTTCAAATACCAGGCGGAAGTTATATGTTCCCATTACTACGTTTTGTGTTTTTGGAATATTAAAAGAAAAACCGTTTTCATTATACTCTGCCGCATCTACATAATAGTATTCTTTTGCTATACTGCCCCAGCTTAATTCTTCATCCTCTGCCAAAGGAGCTTTAACTGTCAACAACGTTCTGCAGTTTTCCGGTGCTGTACCTGTAACTGTAAATCCGCCTGCTTTATCAAATGCAACAAGGCATCCATCAGCAAAAACAGCTGTCTGGCAAGCAATAAGCATTATAGCCAAAATTAATGATATAATCTTTTTCATATTATTTAACCCTCCTTATTATTGTGCAGCCTGAACTGTGTATTCTTCAATATTATATATTGTTCCGTCTGATAAATTGTCAATTAATATTGCTTTGATTTTTGTTGTTTCAAGTCTTGCGTTACCGTTGCCTGTCTGGACAACAAATTCCTGCTGTGCATTTCCTTCAGCTGTTAATTCGCCGCTTGCAATATCAATCATTCTTCCGTCTTTATCATATAACACAACTATCATTGTATATGTTTTGCCATTAAGCTCTGCAAAGTTGATATAGTTTCTGTACATATATGATGTACCGGGGATTAATACATTGTTTGCGTTTGACCAGTTCCATGTACCGTTAGCCCATGCTCCGATACCAAGTCTTTTTGTTATTGTAGGTGCAGGGTCACTTTCTGTAGATATAACTTCCGAAATTGTAATGTCAGCCGAACCTGTATTTTCAAGTGCTATGTAACGGAATTTATCTTCCTTTGAGTTTGTGCTTGTATATAATCCGTCTGTTAATGTTAATGCTGACATTGTTGAAATCTCTTCCATTTCGTTTACAGGAACATTTGATTTGCCGCCTTTGATTTTAAGACCGTTAACATTATCTGCCGCAATAGAAATGTCCTTGAAAGTTTTATATTTACCAAGGTCGATTACAACTGATTCGCCCGAAAACAGAGTAACAGTGCTATCGCCCGATACAGCTGCAGCGCCGTCTGTTTTGTTTGACGTAGCTCCGAACTCATTTGCTGCAGTCAACTGCAATCTTGGCATATCAGCAGAATAAGCTGAAAGCGGATTTACAACATTACCTGCAAGGATATTAGCAACACCGGCTGTATATCCGTCTGAAAGACAAGTTACAGCAGTACCGCCCTTTGTGATAGTTGCTCCAGTGAACAGATTTGCTCCGCCTTTGCTATTATTTGTATATAATTTTAATTCTGAAATTGAAAATCCCTGTTTAATTAATGTCATCTCTCCTGTATATGCATCATAGAAGCCTGAGATTGTATCAAGTACGTTTCTCGGCACACGTGCAACGGATACCATATTTACTGCCTTATTTTTATCAGAAAGTTCTAAAAAGCGGGCATTTGCGTTTCCGTCTGTAGCAGTATCTGTAATTGTATTATTTGTATAAGTCAATCTTTCAACTGTTCCGTCAACATAAGTAACATATACTGCAACGCCAAAAGTTCCGTGTGCTGAATTTGTTGTTGTGCCGTCAGCATTTTTTCCATATTCCCAATTAAAATTAACAAATACTGTGTCAAGAGGTACAGGATTTATCAAAACTGCATTTATAACAGGTGACTTATCATTGTTACCCCATCCCATCCAATGAGTAGCACAATTATCATCAAAAATATTTTTATATGTATTTTTCCAGTTATATGTTATATTTGAGCCAATGATTTTTGCTTTTTGTGTTATTTCTGTTAAATCAGTATTTTCTGCTTCAAATGAAGCAACAAGTGCATTTGCTTCTGAACCTGTATATGCAAACGCCTGCATACCAAGTACCAAGGTTAAAGTTAACAATAGTGAAATTAGTTTTTTCATTTTTCATTTCCTCCCATTAATATAATTTTATTCCAAGCTTTTCATTGAAAAAGCCTGCATAACCGCCGCTGCAAGCACGTGCGGATATTGCACTTATAAATTTTTCACCGTTTAGTTTAAGATCAATATGTGTGCCGCTTTTATTTGGCGAAAGCTCTATTTCCAATGTATTTTCACCGTTATATTTAACCGGTATATCACCATCGGAAATTTTTATTTTTGTTCCGTTCTGATATTTATAAAGTGTTGCTTTAAAAGTATTTACTTCAAGTTCAAAGCGGTCGCTTTCAGCTGTTCTGCCAAGCACCTCGGCATAAGGACTGTTTGCACCGAAAACAATTGTAAACTGATTTTGCTCTGTCAAAGATACAGGTGTGAAATTGATGCTTAATTTCTCGCCTGCCAAAGCACTGTTCATTTTAAGCATTGAGCTTTCGGTCAGATATTTGTCACCGCCTGCAGTTGTCATTATTGTATCGCTTTCCTTTGCAAGCGTTACCCAGTTATTTTTATCAAGCGTGTTTACCTTTTCAGCCTGTTCATGCTTTGCAACAAGCTTCCAGTATGAATACTCACCTGTTGCTTTGCACACTATCGGGATAACCGCTTCTTTTGTTAAATCCCATGTGCTTCCTTTATATGCACATTCTGCACCGGAATCCGCCATAACCTCTGCTGTAACGCTGTTTAGCGGAACATTTGAGTACATTGTTGCTGTAACCGTCTTATTATCTTTATCAATTACAACCTCTTTTGCATCGGGCATATAAACATATAACAAATCATTTGTCTGCTTTGACAGTGCGAAATCAAGATAAGCACCTTTAAGCTTTTCATATTGTTGCTTTGCAAGAACTTCCTTTAAAGCTTTAGCCTTTTGCTCACTATAATACCCAAGCTTTTCTTTGCCGTTTTTATAAAGCTGTGCATTTTCAAGCTCTTCGTTAGCTATTTTTACAAGCTCTTCTGTTGTAACCTTATATAAATTATCAGCCGCTTTTTTAACTGCATCACGCATTTTTATAATTGCATATTCTTCATAACCGCTGTCAGGTTTAGCTTCATATTGCAGCATATCCTTTAATTCATAGTATGTTTCGGGAGCGTACTGACCTGGTAAATATCCGAACGAGCCATTATCAACGTGATTTTTAACAATATCCATAAACTTTGATGAAATCTGTGATATTATTCCATGGTCACGCGAATTGCGGTAGTTATCAACCTCGTCATAAAGATGAATGTCTGCTTCATATACAAGGTCTTTTATATGCTTATACTGCTCTTCAAGCCCTGCATTATCAGCAATGCTTTGCATATACTCATTATAATCTCCTGAAAGGAACACCGTCGGCGGTTCAAAGATTGTGCTTATGTCAGAGTCGTTAACGTAATACTTTGACCATGCATAATTATCAATCACTTTATCCTCGCGTATAGCACTCATCCACAGGTTAAAGGAGTTTGGTGCATTTTCAATTATGTTATTGCTCCATTCCATAAATGATGAGCCTTCATCGGGATACAAGCCCTGCTGTGAGCTTCCCGACCCCTGAATATAATTATTTGTTACAAATGAATTTGGCTGCCATCCGAGAGTGTAAATTGGTGAGCCGTCATGCAAATACTGATTTGTATTTTTAATATGGTTATAAGCAATTATGTTATCCTTACTTCCTTTGCAAAGAGCAACCCAGCCCCAGCCACACATAATTCCCGAATATGGGATTTCTTCTATTTCATTATGTGTTACAGTTGCACCCTCGATATATGAGAAGTTAATTCCACCGCCTGAGAAAAGATAATCAGCCGTTCTTGTAACATAGTTATTTGAAAAAGTTATGTTCTTATTTCGTGCTATGTTTGCGTAAGGCTTTCTGTCGGTAGTGTAAACCTCCATGTCAGACAAAGCAAAATCTGTTGCACCGATTGTTCTTACCATAACATACTGATACTTCTCGTCTGTGTCAGTCTTACATTCCCAATTTGCTGCCGCTGTGGTTTTGCATTGTGCCGCAGTATAGTATTCATTAAAATACTTATCGTTCGACAGCAGAACTTCAAAGCCCTTACGCTGATTTGACGGAATATCATCATTAAAAGTAAGCTTAATTGAATCAATGGTATAAGGCAAACCAAAATCATATCTTATCCAGCTTTTTTCACCCTTCTGCGGTGCCTCAGGGTCGCTTTTGAAGTTGGGGAATATCGGCTGTCTGTTACTCATATTAAGTCCGTTATATGAGGTTGCCACTTTTGCATATGTAAGTGTTGTCAAATCAAGCATATCGCCTTCGGGAATATCGCCTATTCCATCACCTGTGTCATTATCACTTTGATGAACATTACCAACCGTCATAGCAGTTGTACCCAAATCATTGAACACACAACCGATTATGCTTGTATTTGAAACTCCGTTATCCATATTGACGCCATACGTTTCAAGCCCGAAGAAATGACTGTCTTTAAAATGAATTTCGTTTGTCATATCAAGGAAAATTGCTCCCTCAATATGACCAGGTACATCATTTGAATGATAAATCATCTGTGCCTGCTGTACTCGAATACCTGCACTGTCTGTCACTGCATACCAGGTTGAATGGGCAAACTGCAGATTTTCAAAGGTGATATTTTCCACCTTTTCATCAAGTGAATTACCTATCATATACACAAGCTGTTCAAGCTTCGGAATAACAACCTCTGCAGTTTTCATATCCTCCCCTTCACGTGGAATATATGAAAGCACCTTTGTTGTTCTGTTGAAATAAAACTCACCAGGTTTATCAAGATATTCCTTTGCATTTCTGATTGCAAACGGTCTGTTGAACTTAACTGAGCGTTCGCCGTCACCCTCTTTCACTCTTGAATTCCAGTAAGGGTTCTGCATTTTTACAATCAGCCTTTCTTCATTATCAGGGTCGGGGAATATATCTTCAACTTTACAAATCGAGTCCTTCCACGACAACACCCAATGAAGCTCAACGTCGGACGGATTTTCCAAATCGCAGAAATCTGCTTTTGAAACATACATTCCGTCATAATCATAAATGCTTTTTTCTGCCTTATAATCAGCAAGTCCTTTTATAAGACGGTTGTTTTCTGCCATGTAACCTTTTTTTCCATTTACATATATGCCTCTTACAGCATAAGCATCGGGCACGGTTGTTTCCCAAATATCTGGGTTTTCTGCAGACTGCTTAAAGCTTGAAATTTTGTAGCCGCCGGATATCACAGGCATTTTCTCGCCAACACCACGATATACGATTTTGTAACCGTTTCTGCCTGAGTCTTCAGGTCTGAAAACAAGCTTTTCATCAAGAGGGTAGAATCCATCTTTAATATTAATTACAATATCGCCTGTCATATCAGGTGCAAGCTTTGCTACTTCTTCTTTGGCACGTTTTAATGTTTTAAACGGTGAGGTTGCATCACCGCTTCCACTGTCATCACCGGTTTCAGAAACATATATTTCCTTATACACAATTTCTTCGGCATAAACAACCATACCAAACAACATTACTGTTGCCAAAAATAATGCCAATAGTCTTTTTGTCATTTTTGTCCACTATCCTCCTTTTAATAAATTTTTGTTTTGATAAATGTCATATAATTTGCATCGTGAAACCTTACTGCGTGGTTATATGACGTTCTTGCCATTATGTAAAGGTCATCCCCCTCAACAAAGCAGCTTGGGTACTGAATACCAACCTCCTGCTCGTTATAGTCAGACCAATTTACAACATCTTTAACAAATTCCCAGTTAATTGAGTCCTTTGATTTATAAACCGAAAGAATATTTCTTAAAGGCTGTCTGTTACCTATTGCAAGGTACTCTCCATTATCCATCTCAATTATCTGGAACTTTGAGTGTCCCATATCAAAATCAAGCACCTGTTCAAACTCAAGCTGTTTTTCAGGATTATCGGGGTCAATTTTTAATATCATACTCTTATTATCCCAATATCTCATCATATCAATAAGCGTTCCATCAGGTCTTTCAATGATATTACCTTCAATAGCACCTGCACGGAAGGTATATCCGTCCCAACTTCTGTCGGTAGGCAAAAATTCGGTAATAAGCCAGTTTTCAGCCAACATCAAATCAGCATTTTCATCAATAGAGATAGCACCCATATAAAAGTCTGAGCCGCCATCCCAGCTATGCCAACCGCCGTAGCCAACAGTTGTCCACAGTCTGCCTTTATACTTTTTAATATGCATAGGCTCTCTGTTAACTCCTGCACGTTCACCTAAAATTGTTGCTGTTCCTCTTAAAAGAATCACTGGGTCCGCCCACGTTTTGCCCTCATCCAAAGAACGTGTTATATGCAAATCACCATATTCTGTTGTAACGCCAATCATATAAAGTTCATCTTTATGCAAAAACATAAATCCCCAGAACATTGGTCTTAAGTCCGTCACATAATACCAGCTTTCGCCCATATCATCCGAACGATAAATACTTGTCAGCGTTGAACCACCAAGAAAATAGTCATGCGATGCCAGAAGAGACCCTGAAGGTAATTTGATTATTGACGGGCTGCCAAGGAACTTTCCTGAAAAACTGAACTGTCCGTCATCAGGATGAAGATAGTTTATTATTGTTCCTACCATAGGACCTGTTCTTATAAAACGCTTATTGCTTTTTATTCCGTTATCAGTTTCAATATAAAACTCATAATCGCAATACTCGTCAAGTCCATCTATTACTGCTGTTGTTGTTTCTATTCTTTTTGTCTCCCATTTATGGGAAGTCATTTTGGAATAATACAATGTGCCCTTATTTTCCCCACTCGGATTAAACCATTCCAACTCAAAATATGTTTCATAAGGAGCAAGACGGCATATATATGGCAGCTTTGCCTTTTCAGGCTGCCACTCAGGAATATAAGGTCTGTGATAAATCCTGTTATTCGCTTTCATTTTTATTATCCTTTCAATTTCTGTTATTTCTACGATAAACCGATGGTGCAACACCGTAACGCTTACGGAAGGATACGGTGAAGTAGCTGTTATTTGTAAAGCCTACATCTGCCATTATGGTTTTTAAGCTTTTATCTGTGTTTACCATAAGTCTTTCTGCTTCTAAAAGACGATACTCAGTTATCTTATCTGCAATTGAAACACCTGTTGTTTGTCTGAATTTTCTGCCTAAATAATTAGCTGAGAGACCCACAACAGCCGCCAAACTATCAAGGCAGAATGACGGGTCAGCATATTCCTTTTCTATAATAGATATACACTTTTGTGCAAGCAAATCAAGTTTCTGCTCTTTCATTGCATTTCGCTGTCTTTCGATATCGTCAAACATATTTTTGATAAGACCTGTAACATCTGTTAAATACTCTGCCTGTTCATATGCCGACAGATTTTTAACTATATCAAAGCTTGTTTCTATAACTCCATTTTTCTGCAGAGTTTCTGCAGCAGAATGGATGCAAAGTAAAAGCTCAAGCATACTGTCACGTATTTGCTTTGCAGACATATTTATCATTTCATGCGTAAATCGTTCAAGATATTCCCACTCATCACATCTGCCTACAAGCAGACTATCCTTAATTGCTTCATAATACTCTTTCGCATTAAATTCCGCATCATCCCTCATTACAGAAGAATCAAGGACAATTCCGCTTCCAAAATAGAATGAATACTCTGAAATATCATTTGCTTCTGCATAAAGTTTATTTATATTTCTGCAAGCATCAGCATGGCTTAAAAAGAACGAAGCATCAATGCTGATATAATCATGGAATCTTGCTATACACATCTGTGCAATCTCGTTGAATGTTTGTTCAAAATATTTATCCGAAACGTTAAATATCAGATACTCCATTCTGTCCTCGAACCTGTTTACATACCACGGCAAAACATTGTGTTCAGAAACGAGCTCCTCAAAAATGTTTCTCATTCCGTAAGTATATAAATCAATATCCATCGGCGAGCACTTTGCCTTAAACTCTTTAAAATTGTCTATTTTTATGATAAGGCAAGCTGCAGGAAAATTTGGATTTACACCTATTGGTAATATATTATTTATGTTTTCCACTCCGCTGAATTCCGGCTTGTTCATGTAATCAAAAAGCTGTTTTGTATTTTTATCAAGCTTTTTCTCTTCGCGATGTTGAACTTGCTGCGGACGCAAATCCTTAACTGAAATCCGTAATTTTTTAAACCAGATAAGCCATCTTATAATAACAAACAAAGTTATGATTATACCTGTTAACACAAAAGCATTCTGTGCAGAAAAAACATTAATATTCCTTATGTTTTTTACAGGTGTAACTGAAAAATACCATCTGTCGCTATAAGCAGAATATTCTGCGAACACCAAAGATTTAACGCCTTCAAAATTAACATAGCCATAATCAGCAGACTTTACTTTGTTGTAAAAAAACTTTTCTTCTGCTACCGAACTACCCGGCAGATAAGTACCGCCACCGTATATTACGTTACCATCACCGCCTGTCACAATAAGCTGACCGTTAACATCGCTCTGATAACTTCCGTACGAAAGCTTAAACATATCATAATCCATATAAATTGCTATAGCATCCTCACGCTTGTTGTCAAAAAAGGTTACGTACATAAACATTGCATTGTTATATCCTTCAACATCGTTATTGAATATAACAAAGCTTTTTCTATTCATTGACGGCCCGTTTATATTATCACGCAACGAGTTGCTTATATAGCTGTTAGGTGCAGAAAATGGTCTTAACACATCAAACACTTTATCCTGCGACTTACTATAAAGCAGTATTCCTTTAACAGACTGTGATACACCCACATAGCTTCTCATCCTTACATAAAGCGATGTCATTTGATTTTCACTTAACTGCTGTCCGTAAAGCATTTTAACAACGTCTTCATCCTGTGACGCTGTTGCAGAAAGTCTTGACAGATTTTCCATAACATTTTCGTCGTTCAATACAAGCTTCTGCAAAATTTTTTCGGACGAATTGTAATAGTTTTCAAGCTTTTGATTGTTCAGAAAAACGCTTGAAAATGCTATTTGGCAAACAAGCAAGATACATATAATACCCAGCATAAGATAATCTGTGTACATTGGCATTTTTCTAAACGCTCCGAATTTTTTGTTTTTCATTATAATCGCTCCTGTTCGCTGAATTAATTCCTAATATATTTTAACAATATACCGGAAATTGTTCAACAAACAATTATTTACTCCATTCGTCCACCTGACGCTGAATTTCCGCAACAATTTCTTCACTGCCTGCAATTCTCATTTTGTTCATAAATTCAGGATAGATTTTTTCAGGGTCCATAGCTCCGCAGTCAAGAATTTCAAGATATTCATTAAGTGCTGCATTACAGCCTGCTATCTGTTGCTTTAGCGAATCAAGATTTGGAGTAAAGCCGATTAAAGGACTGCGTACTGCTGCACTATTTATCGCTTCTGTCTGCTCCCAAACATCATCGTCCTGATCTGCTAAAATTTCTGACTGATAAACCGAACCGATTGCCCAGTTGTATGCATCATACATATTTTCTTTTGAACGGATTATTTTATTACCTTCACGTGTGTAGTTAACACCCTCAACACCAAAGCTTAGGAGATTATAAATTTCTTTATCTTTATTGAAAAGCTCTAATACCTTCAATGCAAGCTCAGGATTTTCACTTGTACGGCTGATACCATTAAGTGTTGCAGAAAGACCGCCTGATGACATTAACTGACCTGTTCTTATAAACACTGACTGGTCAACGTCGCTGTTTGCACTCATCTCAGCAGCAAGTCCCGGCTTATATACAGGGTTAACAAAAACCTTCGGATATGCCTTACCTTCACCGATATATACACCCAATGTACGTTCTTCATCAATCTGCGGAGTAACTAGACCATCTGTTACCCATTTTCTTCTGCGTGCAATGTACTCACGGAATTCATCTGTATCATACTGGTTGATAACTTCAATCTTACCATCAGCTTTATAACGGATAGCACCGGGCAATGATGAACCTGTAACTTCTTCTATGCCGAACATATTTGTTCCGCCTTCCCAGATTGAAGGTATATCCGTATATGTACCTGTTTTTTCCTTCACCTTAACAAAGTAATTTTCAAGAAGGTTAAGAGTCTCATTATAATTTATTATTTCGTTATCATCTCCCGGCACTTCAATACCAAGTGTTGCAATATTCTGTGTCGGAATCAGGAACGACGGTCCTCTTGTTGCAATCTGCTGATTTGGCACTCCATAGATTTTACCATCAACTCTCGCTCCGTCCCACCAGTAATCAGGAATTGATGTATAAAGGTCAGGAGTAACATTTTTTAGCATATCATCCAACGGCAGCAAAACATTTTTCGAAATGTTCTGATTATAGTTATTAAGCCAGTTAGATGTAAACATAATGTCAAACTTTTCTGCTGATGCATTAAGTACCTGAAGCTTTGAATCGTAATTACCAATGTCAAGAGATACGATATCAAGATTAACATCAAGCTTTTCTTTTGCTTTCTCTTTTACTGCCTGATTTACCGTGTCGTTGCTCTTTGTCACTTTACCTACAAGCAGATACCACTTTACTGTAGGTAAGTCATTTTTTGACGATTTGCCTATTGAACAGCCGGAAAAAGCTGTTACAAGCAATGCAAGACACAACAACAAACTAATTTTTTTCATAAATAATTCCTCCTAAAATTTTATATTTTAACCTTTTACTGAACCAAGAACAACACCTTTGGCAAAATATTTCTGAAAGAACGGGAATATTATTACCATAGGCCCTGCAGCAATAAGACATATACACATTCTTATTCCCTCATCAGGGATATCAATGCTGCTTACCATACCACTGCTTGCAGAGTTTTTAGCAAACTGAATGCTGTTAAGAACACGAACCAGATAGTACTGAATTGTGGTGTATTCACTCGAATCCATATAAAGCATACTGTTATACCAGTTATTCCAATAGTTGAAAATTGTCAACAATGCAATTGTTGCAATACCTGTTTTCGCCAGCGGCAGAATAATCGTAAAGAAAATCCTGAATTCTCCAGCACCTTCGATTTTAGCACTTTCAACCAAAGATACAGGTATGCTTTTACAAAACATACGAAGTATCAATACGTATGATGCATTCATCATAAGCGGCAATATAAGCGACCACACACTATTGTACAGATTTAAGCTTTTGGCAATCCACATATAATTTGCTACCATACCACCGTTGAAAAGCATTGTGAAATACACAAAAAACGAAAGAAATGATTTGAATTTGTAATCATCACGCGAAATTACGTAACCAACCGATGTCATAAGATACATACCAATAAGCGTACCGATAACCGTTACAAAAATTGTGACACCATATGCGCTTATTATTTGTTCAGGCTCCATAAACACGTACTTAAACGATTCAAGATTTAACTCTGTCGGTAAAATTGTATAACCGTAAAGTGCAAACGACTCACTGCCTGAAAGCGAGGCAGAAATAATTATCAAAAACGGAACAACACAAACAACTGAAACAATAATCAACCAGATATGCGATATTATTTTTAAAATTATATCTCCAAATGTATTTTTTAGCTCCATCGTCAACCTCCATAATTAAAACATTGCGTTGTCAGCATCAATCTTTTTGACCACAAAATTGGACAATAACACAAGACCCAAACCAACAACAGATTGAAACACCGATGCGGCAGACGAACCAGGAATGTCACCCAAAGTTTTCAACGCCCTGTATATGTATGTGTCAATAACGTCTGTTACTGCATATAAGGCACCCTGATTGTTTGGCACATAATAGAACAAACCAAAATCAGCACGCATCATACTTCCGATTGACATTATAAACATCAGTATGATAGTCGGTTTTAAAAGCGGCAAAGTAATTTTAAACACCATCTGTGCTCTGTTAGCACCATCAATTGCTCCTGCTTCGTATAATGTTGAATCAATTCCTATAATCGTCCCATAATACACAAGTACGTTGAAACCAATAGTTTTCCAGATATTAAAAATAACCAGTATAAAAGGCCAATACTTCGGCTCCATGTACCAAGACACAGGCTCTTTGCCTATCGAAATCAGAAAATGATTGAAAAATCCATTTGAAAATGAAAATAAGGCAAGTCCGATATATGCAACTACAACCCACGAAATCAAGTGGGGTAAAAACAAAGCAGTTTGGTACACCTTTATGAAAATTCGCCTTTTGGTAAAATCGAGAAATATTGCTGTCATAACAGATACTACAGTTCCCAGTAAAATAAACACAGCATTATAACAAACTGTGTTTCTCAATATGCGGACAGCATCATCAGTTCCGAAAAGGTATTTAAAATTTTCTAAGCCATTCCAGTCACTTAACCATATACCTTTCGCATAATCAAAGTCCTTAAACGCAATCACAAGTCCAAACATCGGTATGTAAGCAAAAATCACAAACCACAATATTCCAGGCAGTGCCAACAACGTCAGTTGCTTAGTGCTTGCCCACGCAAGAGGGTTGTTATTAAGCCTTCGCGTACCGGACAATTCTGATTGTCGCTTTTTAATGTCGAGCATTTTATTTTTCTCCTTCCATTGCCTATTATGGTTAAATTCTAACATTACAAATAAGTGTTTTCAATCCGAAATAGAGGTTATAGTTTTGAATTTTTGTTTCATATAATGCCCACTTGTTAATATTTAATAAAAAAGCACAATTTCAACATTTTACGCCTCAAAAACCCTGTAATATCAGGAAATATATAAAAGAGTTTTTACAAACACATCAACTTCCCTGCCCCTCAATCTTGAGGGGTGGGGGTTGTGCTTTTCCAAACTTTGTTATATAATTTAACTATGAATATTTTACAACAAATTTTTAATGACCATTTTAATACCCTTTTAAACAGCAATGCCACTGTTAGAACTGCCGTTTTTAAAACGTCCACAAAAGTGCCTGTTCGCTTTATTGCTGAAAATCTCGGTGCAACCGTTGAATGGGATGAAATCAATCAGACTGTAACAATTAAGTAACTTTTGGCCATTATTGAAATTGTTTTCGTATCTGTAGCAAAATTAATATTTATGTGAGGCTTTATATAAATCCAATTGCATATTTATACTTTTTGCGAGTCTGTGAAAGTTTTTCATGGTTTGTGCATATGAGTGGCAACGCTCCTTCTCCGCCAAAAAAACCTCAAATGGTTTTTCCATTTGAGGTTTTTTTGGATTAGTATTTGAACTCGAGCCATGCATACGAGTAATTGTTAATATCAATATAATGAAAAACACGGTGATTTTCACCGTGTTTTTCATTATATTGATACTTCATAAATATTAATTATTCCATAAGTAGATGCGTTATTTGCAACAGTTTCAGAAATACAAACAACTTCCTTTTGTGAATGCTTATTAAGAATTGCAACCATTGGAAGCTGCAATTGCCTTTTGCCACCTACAATTACTTTTTTAGCATCAGAATTTATAATATTCATTATTTCAGAGCTTAAAACAACACCTATAAAAAAGCTATACACCTGATTATTATTGCAATTAAAAAGATTTTTCAATATACGAACCTTAAACAACGCCTCATTAATCCCTTTGTTTACTGCATATGTATAACCCATATCAAGATATATCTCGTCAAAAGAAGACTGATTTAAATCAATTGCAGTTTTAAGTATGGTATTATTGGCAACAGCCTCCAAAAGCTCGCCTGTAAGTTGTGTGGAAAATTCAGATATTCTGCCTTTTGAATCGGTAAATATTAATTTCGAATGTGAGCCGGGCAAAACATACATACAATCAGGCTCAAGCTGTTCTGTAAGCCCCATAAGCTCTGTCTCTTCCCCACGCATCATATCAGCTTTTTCAAAGGTATTACAATTATTTTTCACACCGCTTACAAACACAAAAGGAATTTCTGATATATCGTTTAGCACAACCTCAACCATTGAATTATTCAGCTCATATATACCTGCTGGTGTCGTTATATGCGGAACGTTGTATAGACCATATTCGGATGTAATCATACCTGAAGCAAGTATTTTATTTACATTGTTTTCAATGTGCAGGCATTCTTCAATGGCTTCTTTGAGCTTTTCCTTCAACAATTGATTACCATCTATTCCTGCTCTTGCACCAAGCTTGATTTTCACTGTTTTAATTATGTTGTTATCCCTAACGAGATTTACTCTTGTATTGGTTGTACCACCATCTATAGTAATATAATTTGCCATTGTTATCCTCTTTTCACTGTTTCAACATATTTTTTTGCAAGCTCAGTTATACCATCATAATCGCCATTTTCCAACATATCCTTCTTTACAATGTTAGCACCAATACCAAATCCGCTGACACCTGCTTTAAGGTATTCGCCAATATTGTTTTCATTAATTCCTCCTACAGCGGTAAAGCTGATATGCGAAAGCGGAGCTTTCACTGCTTTAATATATGCAGGACCTAAATTCACTGCCGGAAAAATCTTTATAAAATCCGCACCCGCTTTATGTGCCGTTTGCATTTCAGTTGGAGTAACTGCACCCGGCATAGATACCATATTAAGCTCACGGGTTTTATGTATTACACATTCGCAAACATCCGGCGAAATAATAAAGCTTCCACCTGCCTCTTTTGTAAGCTCGACTTGTTTTTCCTCAAGCACTGTACCAGCACCAATATACATTCTGCCTTCAAAGGCAGTGCATAAGGAGCGTATATTTTCAGCTGTAGCCTCATCACTTACTGTCTTGTCGGCAGAGTACGTAACTTCAATTAATCGGATACCGCCTTTATACATTGCTTCGGCCAAAGGAACAAGCAATTCGCTTTTAACTCCTCTTATAATCACAATAATTTTTTCTCTTTTTATCGCTTCAATTACTTCATTTCTCATAATTATAACACTGCTTCCTTGTACTATTTCCATTACTTTTTTCTACAATTAAAGATACCATAACTCGCACAAAAAGTCAACATTATTTAGCTTTCAATAAAAAAGTACAGTCTGCCAAAATGTCAACCCTGACAATTGGAAACTGTACTTATTATTCTTATTAAAAATTAATCAACACTGTTACAATTTCAAACGGTTTTAAAGCCAAATCCAGTTTGTTGTCAGTATATTTGCACTCATACAGCGTTGTTCCTTCAAAATCAGTAACAAACGCTGATTTAATACACTTATCAAAAACAACTGTATCCTTAACTTCAGTATCAGTTGGATTATAAAACCTTAGTTCTGTTCCTCTTTCGGTCTTATTAGCCGTGCTATACACAACATTCGAGTTTTCAATCAACATTTGAGAATTGAATTTTTCAATAGTATTGGCTTTATAATGAACACTTTGTACACCGGCAGAAAGTTCATCCTGAATAATCTGCAGCTGTGCAAAAGATGTATCTGCACCAAATGGAACTAAAGCATATTCATATTCCCAATTGCCAATCATCTGCCCACCGGGCTGACCATTTTTAAGGTACGCATTTGCAAAAGCTCTTAACAGTGTAACAAAAATCGTACCGTTATCGTTTACTCCTGCCTCGTGTAAGCCATATTGTGACACAAATGCAAAGCCTCCGTCTTTATCAGAAGTTAGCACAATTCCTGCCATCTGACGTTCAATAATCGGCAGCTCAACATTATTTTGTTTAGACAAATCTATACCATTGCTACGTTCCACAAAGCAAAACGGCTGGTTAACCATATGCTTGCCGTTAGCTATCCCCGTCGGCAAGGTTATCGACAAACGGTGGTCTTTAGCAGCATTATTAACAATTGTTTTTACTCTTAAATATCTGTCAGCTTCAGACAGTGTTAGAATATGCACTAACTCAAGCTCTGTATAGCCATCTTTTCTGTGATAACCTGATGCATATTTATCAATACCATTTGGCACACGCATAACCTGAGTAACCTTAAATACAATCCTTGCGGCATTATCCTCAATTTTTTCTATATAAGCTGTTGAAGAAGTAACTGCACTGCTATCTACAGGATTAACATGTATCCATCCGTCACCTATCTCACTGTCACTTATAGGTGCCAAAAGACCATTATATGTTCTACCTGTTGTTTTATCAGTGATGTTTACACTTCCATCATAGTTAATACTAAAAGAAATGTATTTGTTTTCTGCACAATTTCTGCCTGAATTTAAACGTTTCAAATATCTTACACTGCCCTTTACGGGTGATATTGTGTATTGTACACTTGCCATTGCAGGCAAATCTGCACTAAAAGTAATTGTGTATACATCACCAGTCATAGAATTTTGGTCTGCAAGACGCACAACCTGATTAGTCTTGATATTTACCAAGCCATATTCAAGCTCGTTACCATCTGCTGAATAAAGCTTAAATGAATTGATTTTTTCATATCCCATTCCCTCTTTGTAAAAGCAAGGATATTTTTCATCAAAACAAATATCAACCTCAACATTTCTTTTATACGCATACGGCAACGGGTTATATATGTCAATAATTATATCTTGAGCTTCGTTATCAGTTTTTCTTATACTATTTTTGAAAACATCAATTATTTCACTAGAAATCTCCTCGCTTTGATTAAAGCGGTACAACATATTGTCGTGAACACGGTCAAGACTGCAGCCGCATATAGAATCGTGTGGATGATTCTTAAGTAAATATGTGTTCGCAACATCAAGATAGCTTATAGGCAAATCAACTTTGTCAAAAGCATAAAGTGGTGAAACCCATTTTTCAAGTAAAGTCTGGACCTTATCGTTAGCAGCTTTTATATTATATCTTGAAGAAAGTGTATTTATTATTGTCTTTCCACCATATTTACTGAAATCATAAAGCTCACCATTTTTGCAAGGCAAATTGTCGTGATTTGCAAGCTTTTCAAACATCTCCATTATATTAACATGGTGGACATTTGCATCAGGATACAATTCCTGTATTAGCTTTATATACTTTGAAGTATCACCATGAACAGAAATATGATCCAGTGCATCAGAAAGATAAAGGTATGGCAAATTTGCACGTTTCATTTCACTATCAATATGCTTTTTCAATCTTTCCTTTAACACATCATCAGGAATATGTGGTATCTTTTCCTCCTGTCGTTCAAGCACGTCTGCAGTAAACGATGCATATCCCTGCACACGCTCCAGCTTTACAGTTTTGACAGCCGTACCATCAGGTGAGCACCAATCAAAGAACATTGGCAAATCACTGTCACCTATTCCGCGCCACAAAATTGCAGACTTAATACCCATTTTATCAAAAATCTGTGGCATCTGTGCAATATGACCGAAAATATCACAAACATATCCGTTTTTAAGCGGTTCTCCGCCAAACTCACGGGCAAGCTTATGCCCTTTCTGAAGGTTTTTAATAAGGCTTTCGCCCGACAAAAGCATTTCATCAGGCATACAATACCATGGTCCGACAATAATTTTTCCGTTTTCTATAAGCTTTTTTAACCTTTCCTTGTTCTCTGGTCTTATTTCAAGATAATCCTCCAGAACAATTGTCTGTCCGTCAAAATGAAAAACGCCATAGCTGTCATTTGTTTCCAACTCAGTAAGCATATTGTCTATCATTCGTACAAGACGCATTCTGAATCCCTGAAACGTCTGGTACCATTCTCTGTCCCAATGTGTTCCCGAAAACAAATATATATCCATAATCTGCCTCCAATTTATTTGTCTTTTTTTATGTTTGCATTTCTATAAATACCGGGTGTTACACCGGTTTTTGACTTGAATTTCCTTATAAAGTTTGAAACATTCTGATATCCAAGCTCTTCCGCTATTTCTTTTATGCTCAAATCAGTTTCGGTAAGATACATTTTTGTGCGTTCAATCTGCAGATTTGTTATGTAATCAGAAATTGTAACACCAGTTTTACCTTTGAAGAACTGTCCTAAATAAGTCGTTGATATTTTAAAATGGTCAGCAATATTATCAACACACATATACGGCTGATTAATATTCTCATCAATATACTGCTTTATTTTATTAACCATATTTTCTTTTATATTATTTCTTTTGTTTTCCTTGTCTTCTAGACTTATAATTGTCTTTTCGTTAAGAACATCTGCTAAAAAAAGCTTTACATTATTTACAAGCTGCTCTATGCTGTCAAACTCAACAAGGCTTGCAATATCAAATCGCTTTAAATACACTTCTTCCATATCGGTTCCGGTGAAAACTTCAGCAGCCGCATTCATAACTGTATTGGCAATATCAAAGCACAAGCATCTGGCTGTATGCAAAGAAAGCTCACCCTTGTAAACCTCGTCAGCAATTTCATCTATAATAAGAAACGCTTTATCCTTTTCACCTGCTTTTATGTATGTATGCAGCAATTCTATTTTTTTGCGTGAATAGCTGCTTTGATTGTTAAAAAATGTATCACAAAAGAATAAACTGCCGTATTTACCTTTTATCAGCTTGTAATCATAAGCACTCGATGCCTCAATATATGAATGCCATAAATAAGAAATGTCATCAACAGGATTGCCTGCACAAACAGTTATAGGACAAAGTGTTATTTCTTCCAATACCTTTTTCATCGAATCAACAAGGCTTCTGTTTTCTTCATTATGATTTTTGTGCATAGAAGGCAAAATAATGCAGATTTTATTATTCTCTACAAAATCTGTTGTAATACAATTATTATCCTTTACGAATTCTCGAAACACCTTTAATATATCTGATGTGTTATATATATCTATATCTTCAATGTTAAATAATGCTATGTAATAATAAGGGAAATCAAAATGAATTCCGTAAAATTCAAATTGCGTTTTCGCTTCATCAATGTTACTGATTGATGCATTAATAAGCTTGAAAAGCATATAATCACGTGTTATTTCATATGCTCGTTCAACCTCGTCCGCAAGGCTTTTTTGTGTCTGAATCAGATAATTCATGCCCTGCTCGGCACTTGTGAACTCATCAGAAAACTCGCCCTGTTCATTGTTAAAACCTTTAAGCATTGAAGTAATCTTTTTCACAGGACTGTAAAACGACTTCATTGAATAAGTAATAATAAGAACCCCGATTATAAGTATTATTTCCAGCACTGCAGAATACACTATCTGAAGATAAATAACCTGCGTAAACATATCTCTCTCACGCATAATCGAAACATACTGGTATCCGTTATCACTCGATTTTACTGTACTTACACAATATTTGTCATTATCAAATTTTATAGTTTTTACCGGTTCGTTTGTCTGGCTTAAATAATTTCTTATAGTTTCAACATCAATAGAATGCTTTCGTTTATTATCCGTAATAAATCTGTTCTCGCTGTCGAAAATCAATAAATCATCATCATATGCATTTATAATAGTGTTAATGCTCTCTGTTTCCAAAAGAATAATTATATATCTTGACGATGGCAAATCACTCTCTTTTATAATACAACAACGATAACGTGCATCAGGAAGAATTTTAACTTCTACCGGTATGTTGCTTATTGTTTCACAATTCTTTAAATATTCACGGAACTGTTTTGTATCCATTCCGTTAAAGGAATATAAAAGATTTGTATAATGATTAAAGCTTGATGCGCCCAAGGATGTGAAAACATAATCTATTTCAGGAACGTATAGTGCCATTTCATACACATACCCATTAGTTCCAACATAATTTGAAAGCTCATTTTTAAGCTCCATCATTATATCAACAAAATCACCTTTGTTAATATCAATCAAAGCTGTGTTTGAAAACGTTTGTTGTGCCAGCGTCATAAGCTCGTTTGTTTTTATATCAAAAACATTTCTGATGTTTTCCATACTTGTATAGTTTTTTTCTATTATTTCTTCTTTAAATTTACTTATATTAATTGTATATATTACAACTGTTACAATAATAATAGGAATAAGTAAAATGGCAATATGAGTTGCAATATATTTTATGAAAATACTATTTTTTAGTAAATTCTTTTTATACATATATTAACACTCTCCTATACTGCCATTTTACCATAAACTTAATTAAATATCAATTATAAATATTGCCTAAAATTCTTGATTCTGTAAAAAGTAATCATATTGGCGTCATGATAATTTGGTGCTCCCTCTCCTGCTTCACGCACGACATATAAAATATCATCACCGTCTATTATCCAGTCAACGTACTGAAATGCCCTGGTAAGAATTATATTTTCCCAGTTTTCAAGCTCGTTTGGATAAAGCAGGGTTTCTGCAAGCCTCCAGTTTTCAAGATCGTCAGATACTGACATTGAAAGAACTGTACGCTGTTTTGAATAATCAATATTTGTAATATTGTTAACCAAAGATATATACTTTCCAGTTTGTTCATCACGTCTTACAACGAACTTTGTCATACCTCCGTCAAACTCAACAAATTTTTCAAATGTAAGCTTTGTATTATCCTCCGAAAGCTTCAATATGCCTGCATAGCCAAAATCAGGTTCAAAATTAACCCTGATAATATTGTAAATTCCTCCGTCGGGTCCAATTACTGCATTACCCTCAAGCCAGCCGGGTCCTTGAGTGCTTACACCTTCAGGAACATCAGCAACATTAAGCTTTACAGGGTCTGTAAATGTCCAGCTGTCAGCATCCAAAAGGTTTGAATTTATATCTGCAGACAGCATAAAGGCACAATAATTACTAAAGCCCGAGCCTATTACATTCTCATAAGCACGGTAAATTCTGCCGTTTGATATAACCACAGGTGTTGGACCGCAGTGTGCCTGAGTTACTTTTGAGTTTGTTATAAGTCCTGTAGTGTTGTCAGCAGGATAAGTCCAGGTATATCCTCCATCTGTACTTTTCTGCAACGTTACCGTCGGATTGCCTCTAAGAACACCCATTATATATAGGTCTCCGTTAAGCTCGAAAATACTTGCCATCATTGTATCTACATCTGCAATGTGTTTCCATGTAGCACCATTATCATCTGAGCGATATATAAAGCCACCATGCGATGCACCCCCGTAAACATAAGCATCGTGATACACAATCAAAGCACCATCAGGTAGCTTTGTTATACTTGGTGAAGCATAGCACAAATTGCTTGTTACACCCACATCGCTGTGTGCAATTTCAACTCGTGTTGCCGGATGATTTGCAGTCTGTTGTATGTATGGCAGCTCACACAATGCAAGCTTTGCCCAGCCAGCGTACTCTTCACGCTTAAACGTATTTGTTATAGAGGTTTTGTCTCCCACAGCTATAACTCCGTCTTCATAATACACATACTGACCAAACGTTTCAAAAACAAAGCGAAGCGGCAAATAGTATGTGCCGTCAACAAGCTGTGGTGTAACATCCAGAATATTATCAATTCCGTTTACTTTATATATATTGCTTTCCAATTCAAAAGAAATTTTTGTGTTTGCATATATCAATTCACCGTTGTTATCATCTGTCCAATCAAGCTTTGCACCATAAACCTCTGTAATAAAATCCAACGGAATCATAACAGTATCATTACAAAAATATGGGGCTGCATTGATATTATCCCAATCCATACGATGACGCTTTCCTTTATAAAATGCCTCATTTGCCTCTACTGCAAAAACGGCAGTGTTTTTGGATAAGCTGTCCATTATTGCATAATTTGCAGAATCCTTTTCACGTGGTGCCACAGTACCATAATCTATATATACATACCGTGCCTCTTCCGATGAAATTGAACGATTGTAAATGTTCCATTCGTCAAGCATACCTGCAAATGTCATATTATATGTAGGTGTAGTAGGGTCGCCACCTATTGTTGATGGCTGAGCATCTGCACACGAAAAGGTTTTTTGACTGTATGTTGTAACGTCAGTACCCTGAACAGACTCAAGCTCCTGCCCGTTTACAAAGAATTTTACAGTGTTCGCATTAAAGTCTGCCGTAACTGTCACAAACAGCCACTTTCCAACCTCAGACCATATGTATGACCTTCCCTGTAGTGCATCTGTCGGGCAACTTCTTGTTGCAAGCTGAAATGTGTCCGCTGAATAAGAAAGATGCATCGCCGCCTTAGTACCTGCTATATTTAAAGACATTATACGATACGTTACATTAGGCTTATCATTAACATAAAGCCATCCTGATACAGTAAAACCATCAGCACCAACCAAACCATTTAACACATCGTTTCCAATAGTAACCATACTTCTTTCGGATGGATGAAATCTTAATGCAGTACCGCGTACTCCTTCATCCCACTCGGTGTTTTGCATAAGTGCTTCCACTTCTACCTTACCGTGCGATTTTGTAACATCGCCTTCACCCTCATCAAATGAAAATCCTGCAACAAGATTGTCCGCAAGAATGTCAACATAAGGAAGCTCGCTTGGTTCTGCTTCATCACCTTTTATAATTTCAGCAGGTTCACTGCAAGTAACTGCATAATTGTGGACACGAAGCTCATCAAGATACATTTCTGAATCTCCGATTATATCATTTTGTGCAGCACCGTCAAATAAAAATTTGTTTCCCATAAAATTAACGGATTGTGATTTTTTGAATTCTCCATCAATAAAGAATTTAACTGACCCGTTAATGAAATCCATAGATACCAAAACGTGAGTCCAGTTATTCAGCGGTTTATCAATTTGATATTCCGCCCCCTTTAACGTTTCGTTTTTATCTGTTCTTGCATAAGCTTTAAGCTTTGAGCCTGAAAGCGAAATACTAATACCCTTTTCATTTCCGTAAGAATAAACAGTCAAAAGATTGGTACCACTGTTTTCTGTTGTTTTTATATAAGCAGAAAAGCTCATCCCCGAAGTATTTTCAAGCATCTTTCCAAGCTGACCGTTTGCAATGTTTATCGCTCCGTAGCTTCCTATCTCTGCCGCAACACCTCTGTAGCCATCATTATACGCTTTCACATTGTTAAGTGAAATATCACAAAAATTTGGCATATAATTATTTAACCTGCCGCCTTCAAGGGTTTCAAATGTTAAATATAACGCAGGATTTTCCGTACCGGCGGCAAAAGCCGTCGGTACAAGATTTAAAAGTGATACAATTAAAATTACAAAAGTCAGTACTCTTGTATGCTTCATAGTTATATGCCCCTTTAGTTATTATTAGGATACTCAAATGCATTTACATAAGGATTCATTGCAACAAAATTGTCCCATACAAACAGCTTTACACTCTGACCTTCAAGACCTTCGGCTACACCATCTTCCAATGTGACAGGAAGAGTTGTTTTCTCACCAACTGCAAGTGCAGGGAATGTTGCAATCTTAACTGATTTTAATGTGTTTCTTTCTGTTTCGTATAAAGCAAGAATTGCTACAGCCTTATTTTCTTCAATCTCTGCACCTGTCTGATTAGCTATTTTCATTGAAGCTGTAATGCTTGTTCCACTAACTGAAAACTCAGGTGTAACAAATGGCATTTCCTGTGCAAGCTCTAAAATTTCATTTGCTGAAAGCTCACGTCTGTACAACTTTGTGCTATCCATTGAAACGCCTGCAGCACCAATTGTATCCAACACATTACCGTTGGCATTAGCAATAAATCCATTTACAAAGCCAAGTGATAAGTGCTTCTCATTTGTTAGTGTTGTTTCATTGCATAGCTTTCCGTCGAAATAAACTTTTAATGTTTTTGTTGTATAATCAATTGTTGTTGCAATATGATGCCAATTATCGTCATTTGCTTTAAGCAATTTATCTGATGTAATTCCACCCCAGCTATCAACATATGTTGTTCTTGCCCCGCAAATAATTCTACCCTCTGCATTTATCGCTACCTTTAAACCTGTGGTTTTAGTATTAGAGCCGTTATTTTGGGTAGTATGTCCCAACAAAACACTTGTTTCTGCTGAGGGTAAAACACCATTATCAAGCTTTAACCATGATGAGAATGTGATTGCTTTTGCACCACAAAGTGTACCAAACAATGATGTTGGAAGTGCAATATTTTCAGCAGCGCCAAATTTTGCAGCATTGCCTGTTACACCTGTAATACTCTCAACATTTGAAGCTGATGCATTACCGTTGCCACTTGCTATATCTGTAATTCCATTGCATATATCTTCAAAATCATATTCAATTGCCGCACCTGCAGCTTTTTTAATCTGGTCTTCAGTTAATTTTGATTTATAAACCTTAACCTCATCTATTGATGTTCCCTGACCACACATATAGAACATATGTGTATCTGCACCTGTATAATTAAAGGTTTCTGAATCAAACACAACGCTTTCTTCTGCTGCTAACACACCATCCCAATATATTGCCATTTTGTCATTCGCATAGTCAAGAACTACAGCAAAAGCGTTCCAGCCGCTTGCATTTGACCAACCATTTCTGCAGGCATATTTCACTGGGAAATGCTTATTTACATTAGCCCATACATCACTTGTTGTAGAACGTGCTGCAAGTGTAATTCTCTCGTTTTGTTCACCATTAACCTTTGAAGTAACATTCATCTTTATTGACACATTACCTGATGACAGCATTACAATCGGCTCATTAGCACTGTGACCAAGTGATTCTTTTTTCATAAATCCAGTAATTGTAACTGCTGATGAACCCTTTAATTCATCAACAAAGTCTTTTGCATTCATACTCATATGACCACCGGGCAAGCCGTTGTCGCCTGTGTAATTTGCAGCAGAGCCGTTGAAATTAATTGAATTTCTTGACATTCCATTAATTACTTCATATGATGCATCATCAATAGTCATATCATAGCCGTTGCCTGTAAGGTCTGCCACCTTGCCGTCTGTTGTGATTTCATCAAAGCTCCAGTAAGCCACAAGAGAATCCGTGGGAAGCTCAGCTGCAAAAGCAATCATTGAGCTAACCAGCATTGTTAGAATTAATAGTGAAGATAATAATTTTTTCATAATTAAACACTCCTTAATAAATTAAATCTCTAAAATTGTTTATTCTGTGGAAAGTTAATAAATTACAGTCGTGAGCACAATTACTGTCCTTGTCACCTGAACGGGACGCTATTATTAAATCATCACCGTCGATTGACATTGCAGCATAATGTCTTGCCTCACGCTGCGCGTTACCCTGGTCAACCATACCTGCAAAACGCCAGTCAACCATATTTTTTGAAAAATGCAGCTGCAAGCGCTGTCTTTCGTTGTTAGGCAGATTAAATCTGTCCTCAGGCAAAAGCTCTGCCCTTGTCATACTGTCGGTTGCCTGTGTTGACAACAGCCAGTACATTTTTGAAACCTCATCGTATAAAATATGAAATTTCATCTGTCCACCCGGCATTGGGATAAATAATATTTTCTTGCCTGATGGTACTGTTTCTAGCTCAGGTGTAAGACTCCCATCCTCGTGCTCACGGATTTTTAACATACACGCATAATTTGTTCCGCCTGTGTGGGCACGCATAAACAAGTGGAAGCAGTTTTCATCGTACCAATAATGGGATTTGTCATAAATCTTTACGATGTTTGTTTCCAGCCATCCGGGAGGAGCACATCTTGCTCTTCCGTATAGCTCACTGGCTGTTTCGGGCGTAGCATAAAATGGTACTCCGAAATAATCAAGCTCATTTGCTTTAACCGCCTGCCTGAATGACATAGGCTTGGAGAAAATCCAGTTTTCTTTTTTGGTAAGGTCGGTTCCCTTTTTGCCCTTTAATACAACAGGTGTAAGACTGCCGACATTCCAGCACGTCATATCACGGTGTATATCCTTTTCCATTGTAAGATAAATGTATCCGTTATGCTCAATATAATTTGTGGGTGCTGCGTGATAGTACTCACCCTCTGTCAGTGCTACAGGCGGCTCCCATGTTTCTCCGCCATCTGTCGAACGTATAATCATACATTCGTGACACTGACCTATAATATAAACTGCGTCATCCCCATCAGCAAAAAGCCTTGCATGTTCAAAAGGGAACGAATCTACAAATCGAAAGCTTTTGCCATCATCATCAGAAATATAAATTCTGCCTCTCCACAGCTTGCCTTCTCTTTCAACGTTATCAAGAGTTGCAACACTCTTACCTCCTGCATCCATTGATACAATTATTTTACCCCTGTGCTTTATTACGGACGGACTATAGGCACAGATTTCCTTAGGATTAGGTGAACGAAAAACAGTTGTATAATTTGCTCCTAACATTTCCATTATAAAATCCTCCTTTCTATTTAATCTTATATATTAATACTTCATAAACATAACAGTATCTTGTTCTTATAAGCACTCTGTAGCTGTCATTATTAACACAACGCTGCAAATAACTAAAATCTGCACCTCTTATGTCTTCGTCTTTTGCTGTCATATCGCAGTAAATATATTTTGTCTGCTTTGCAGTATCATGAACAGAATGACTTTCCCTTGCATTTGAGCCTTCAGGCTTAACAAGCAGGTTTGTTCCATCTATTGCAACAATACTACCATATACAGTTCTTTGAGAACGATTGAAATCGGAATGGCTTGGGTTTGAGCCAACAACGGGATTGGTGTTACTCATATCAAGAATTTTTGTCAGCTTAGCAATTTTTCCCGAATAATCGATACCTAATCTGAAAGCGTCTCCGTATTCAAGCCTTGTATTGTTATATACTGCTTCTTCCTTTACAATAGTTTCTTTATAAGCTCCTCTTTCCCAATACGAAAGCTTGTATGTTTCTGCTCCGTCAGCATCCATTACACGAGTAACCTTTTCAAATACATTTATTGGCGTTTCAAACTGAACACCATCATCGTCTGAGGTTATAAGCAGTATTTTTGCAACATCTGCTTCACTGCAGTCATAAGCTGCAACCGAATAAGCTTCATCGTTTGCAAAATAACTTAATGTTGATGCTTTGTAAGCTTCTTTATCATTAATATTCTCCCTGCTTGACGGTACAACCATTACAATAGTTTTTGTGCTTACTCCGATTACGCCGTTAAACGAGCGTGACGAAGGACGCCAGTTTCTGGAAGCTTTTGTATAATTTTCAATTAACAGATTTGTATTCTGACTGGATATGCCGGATTGTGCAAAATAAATTTCTTTAAGCTCGTTATTCTTGTTAACACGATATTTTATAAGCTGGTTATTAACATCATTAGCAAGATTGCCGTTTCTGATTCTTGTTAAAAGCTGAACCGTTGTATATTCATACTGTTCATCAACCTTAACCTTATCAGGCACTTCAATATCAACAGTATCACCATACTGATTAAATACTCTGATAATCGAAGGATTTACAAAGCTGATACTTGAAGTTGCTGCCATTATATAACCATATGTAAGTCCGTTTTGGTTATTTGATATAACGTGAGCAATGCTGCCACGGAAGTCAAGCAGGAATTTACCGCTTGTGTCTAATGTGATTGCCTGCTCCCTTCCATTGGTAACTGCCTCATTAAAGCTTGGTGCAACATCATACCAAACGTCATTTACCAACACCTTATCTTCATAAGTTTCAGTAACAATACCTTCTGTAACAGATGTACTTATATAAACTTCAACATAGTCTCCGTCATCGCTTTTGCATACTGAAATAACATCTTCAGAATTAACATCGTTAATGCTAACCTGAACGCCGTTTTTATAGAATACCAAAACATCGTTTTGCTCATCGGTAAGCGGAACGGCCGTATGATAAATATCATACACTACTTCATTGTCCTTATCTATTGAGCTTACGACATAGTTGTCAAACTCTTTAACAACAGCAACCTCATACACACCGTCGTTATCATTATCAATCAGCTTAACATAGCCATAATCAGGCATCCAGTCGTAGCCGAAATCCACACTGATGAATTTTCCGTTTTTAATAACGTAAATATTGTTATCCATTTCATAATAGATATTATCAGTGCTATCATCATATAGCCTGTCATTTTTAATTCTTATATCCTCAGAATTAACTTGTGCAGTTGAATTTTTTATGCTTGCACAAACTGAATATATTTCAAGTTCGTTATTATCTTTGTCATTAACATACAAAAAGTCAACTCTGTATCCCAAAAAGCTTTCAGCAAGCTTGCCGGGGTCGTAATAATTATTTCCGTCAATTACAACCATATCCTTTATACAGCCCTGTGCCTTGGTAAGAGATGTGGTTTCTGTGGCAGTTACAATTCCGCTACCATAACTAAGTGAATATTTACTGTAAAATATATTGCTGTCTTCTTTTATTTCATAGCTTAAATATGCACTGTTGTAATTGCTTTCCATTTTATCCACGGTCATAGCAGCATATAAAAGTGAAACTGCTTCTTTTCCTGTAAGCTTTGCACCGTAATCACTGATAAACTTTGAAATACCCGTTTTATGTGCAGCAGTAATATATCCAAACGGATAACCGCCATCCTGCTCTGCCATAGGTGCATAGCCCAACAGCTTAAGCAGAATTGTTACTGCTTCATTTGCGTTGATTGTACGTTCCGGATAAAAATAATTATCCTCACCCGTAACAATCCCCATTTGGTAAAGATTTAGTATTTCAGCAGCGTATTCCGTTGCATTGGTAACATCAGCAAATGGTGAGTTGTTAACATTACCTTTATATTTTGCTGAAAATGCTCTTGCAGCCATTGCTGAAAACTCGCCTCTTGTAATTTCCTTATCGGGCGAAAGCTGTGCAAAATCATCATCCAATATACCAAGCTTCAGCAAAATTTCAAAGTGCATTGAATTGTCAGCACCAGAAAATTGATTTGCGTAAGTTGTCGGCATCATCAATGAAAATGCAAAAGTCATACATAGTATAAAAGCAATTATTCTTCTCATTCTGACACCTCCGAAAGCTTAATTACTTCATAAAGTATCTTTGCACACTGCCCTCTTGTCGCAGTGTCCTTTGGTGCAAAGCTTCCGTCATAACCATTTACCACACCAAGACCTGCAAGAAACTTCACTGCATCTGCCGCAAAATCCGAAATTTCTTCATTATCGGCAAACTCTACGGTTTTGTCAGCACCCTTAATTCCATTAAGCAGGCAAACTCTGTATACCATTGTGCAAAGCTCTTCACGCTTGATATCAAGCGTTGCACCTATTTCTTTATCTGATATACCATTTACAATTCCATTGCTTACAGCCAGTTCTACATATGGCTTATACCATACATCATCCGCAACATCCACATACTGCGGTACAGCTTTATCACCGTTTTCTTTAATCAAAGCGGCAGAAAGCATTTTTATAAACTCAGCTCTTGTAACCTTTGCTTCAGGCTTAAAGCTGCCATCAGGATAGCCTGACAGTACTCCACTTTCAACCAAAGCCTCAATTGCTTCATAAGCATAGTATTCATCTTCAACATCGTTAAAGCTTGGTGTTTTTGGCGTTTCAGTAACTGTTGTTTCAGGCTGTGTCACAACAGTTGAAGGCTTAGTTGCAGAGGTTGCACCAAAAGCTCCTCCGAAGGAGCCACCGCCCCCTCCACCGCCTCCGCCGCCGGTTCCACCGACAACAGGCTTATTTGTATTTGGTTTGTTTTCTGAGCCGTTAACCGCCTCTGTATATGCTGTTTTAAAGCTTTCAGCATCTTCATAAGTATTACCTGCAAGTTGAACGTAAACATCCTCTGCATTTTTGCCGGAAATCAAAGAAAGGTCTATACCAAGATATGTTTCAAATTCTTTAAGAACACTTTCGATAGCTGTACTTTTAAAGCACTTAACACAAGTCAAAGCAAGCTGAACATTGCACCAGTCATTAAACTCTTTTACCGAGTCAATTGATTCTTTCTTCAATACATTTGTAATAAAAAGTGACTGATAATCCTTTAAACTTGCGTATCTGCTTTTGTTACCTGTTTCAAAACCCAGTATTTCCTTTGACATATTAATATCCGATGCAACCTTAATCAAGTTCAACATATCATCATTATCGGCAAGTTCATTTATTTCCTGCAATAGTGAGTTTTCAAAAAATACATCACGGATTTTCTGAACATCGCCCGCTGTCAATGCTGCAACTTTATCAAGAACAAGCATTTTTTTAGCATCATCAAGGTTCTTATAAAAAACGGTATTTAAATCAAGCAGCAAGGAGGTGTCAACATCAATAAGAGCTGCAACCTCATCATCTGTTGTACAATCAATAATTTCTTCTGCCAACGCATTAACAGACTCCAAAGTGTAATACACAACATTCAACTCTTCGACCTGAGAATTTTCTGTGATTTCTTTTATAAACACACATAATCTCTGAAATGAAACTTTTTCGTTTACGCCAAAGTTAAAGCTGAAGCTGCCATCTGACAATGAAACAGTCTGGTCGATATATTCAACATATTCACTAAACGTCAGTGCATTTATGTTTTGAATATCACTGTTTGTTTTTCCGTCTTTTAGCATAAGCAACGTAACCTTTGTTTCAGGCTCGGTGTTACCGGCAACAACAATTACTCCGCTTTCTCTTACTACCTCTGCCGTTGAAGCAAACACTACGGTATGCAAAACAGTTATAATCAATAAAACTGCAATTAACCTTTTCAATTAGTATTCCTCCTAATGTTATTTTGCGTAAAACTTATCATAAGCAGTTTGATATACATTCATTACTTCCTGTAAGCCCATTTCATCAAGCTTTTTAACAAAATCATCCCATTCTTCTTCAATGCCGCCCTTTGTTATCCATCTTGCGCGTGTGGTTTTTACATACTCGGTAATTTCTGATCTGTACATATTGAAAACTTCTCTCTGCTCTGGTGTGTACCAAACAAGCGGAAACATTTCGGTTTCACTAACAGCATAATCTTTATATACCTGATAATATTCCTCACGTCTTTCCTTGCCCTTGTTGCCTGTTACCTTTGCAACCTCTTCAGCAACAACAGCAAAAGGTCCGAAGTTGATTGGGAATTTTGAAAGACTCGCAGCATTCGGGTCAACTGCAACCGTTGCATATGTGCCATCATCCTGCTTTTCCAAAGGACCATATAATGCCTGTACACCAAATTCAGGGTCAGCAAGTTCATTCGCCCAACGCATTGAAATCTCAGGATATTTATTGTTTTTGAATATTGTGAAATATCCACCCTCAGCAATGTTTAGCTGGCGTCTTACCTGTGCCTTTTCTCCGCTCGGTCCTGTAAGTGGCTCTAACGGGATATAGTTTTGTGTATTTTCATCGTGTGTATTGCTATAAGCAGAATAAACACCTACCAAATCAGGCTGAGACTTGATTTTAGCATTAAGCTGTGTTGAATTCTGAACAAAAGACTCTATATCAATTGTTCCGTCCTCATATAACGAACGTAAGAATTTAATAGCTTCTTTGTTTTCCGGTTGCACAGCGGTGAACAACACCTTGCCGTCCCTTACCGCAATTCGTTCCGGAACGTCAATAAGACCAAAGCTGCCATAAATATCAAGCTCACCGCCTACGCCACTGTTAAATATGAATGACCACGGAAGCTCATCCTTCTGACCATTACCGTTCGGGTCACCATCTTTAAATGCTTTTAATACATTTCTGAATTCTTCTGTTGTTTTTGGCACTTCAAGTCCAAGTGTATCAAGCCAGCCCTTATTAATAAAAGTTACATCTCTGAAGCCACTGTTAGCTTCTTCCTGTCTTATGTAAGGCAAGCTGTAAATGTGACCATCAAGAGCTGTAGAAACTCTTTTAGCATATGGAATTTCCTCAAAAAGCTCAACCCATCTTGGCGCATATTCATTAATCAGCTCATCAAGCTGATAAACAACTCCCTTTGATGAAAGCTCTGTTAACTGTAATTCATTAAGCCTTCTCCACATTATGTCCGGAAACTCTGCACTGGCAATCATAAGATTTACCTTTTCATTAAACGAGTCTGACGGAAACTCACGCCATATAATATTTACATTTGTTTTTTTCTCAAGGTCCTGCAAAATAGGCATATCCTTGAAATTAGTTACGTGTGGTGCTTTTTGTACTGCAACCTCCAGTGTTACAGGCTCTTTTGCTATTGGAAGACCTTCTTCGTTAAGCATTGCAAGACTGTCTGTGTCATCTGTCTGTTTTGCCTTACCACAACCCGCAACAGATGCCACAATCATAATTGTTGCCATTATCAAAGCCATCAGTTTCAAATTTTTTCTCATAAATCATCTCTCCTTATTTATCCTTTTAATGAACCAACCATTACGCCCTTAACAAAATATTTCTGTAAAAACGGATATAGTATAAGCACGGGTATACTTGCCACAACTATCATTCCATACTTCATAAGCTCTACTCGTTCCATAGATTTCTGTGCAAGCTCACTGTCCTGAATAAGCTCCAGTGTCAGCTCGCTCTGAATAAGAAACTCTCTCAATACAAGCTGAAGTGGATACTTTGTTGTATCTGATAAATAAATCATAGCACTGAAATATGCATTCCAATGACCCAAACCGTAATACAAAACCAGAACAGCCATAATGGCTTTGGTTAGTGGCAAAACCATCTTTACAAAACATCCAAAATATGTACAGCCATCAATTCGTGCGGCTTCGATAAGCTCATCCGGAATAGTTGATTGTATATTTGTTCTTGCTATTGTTATATTCCATACAGTAACAAGTCCAGGTATAATCATAACTAATCTGTTATCCAAAAGATTAAGATTTCTTATAAGCAGATATGTTGGGATAAGTCCGCCGCCAAAAAACATTGTAATCATCAGGTATATCATAAAATATTTTTTGCCGGGTAATGTTTTTACTGAAAGAGGGAACGCAACAGCCATAGTTACTATTATATTAAGTGCTGTACCAACAACTGTATAAAAAATCGAGTTTGCATAACCAACCCATATTCTGCCTTCGTTTAAAATTGCCTGATAGCCGTCCAACGTCACACGTTTTGGAATAAGCCATGTTTCACCTAACGCTACTGCAACAGGGTCTGAAAACGATGCAATAAAAACAAAATATAACGGATAAAAAGCAATCAACGTCAGCAAAATCAATATGATAGATGTTATGAAATTTAATACTTTATCTTCTTTTAATTGATTATTCATTATATCTCATCTCCAATCTACCACAAGCTGACATCGTTGATTTTTCTTGAAATACTATTAACTGTTGTCAGAAGTATAAAATTAACAACAGAATTGAAAAGTCCAACTGCCGCGGAAAAGCTGTACTCACCGCTTACGATACCTTTTTTATAAACATAAGTTGAAATAATTTCTGAAGCATCAGCATTAAGCGAATTTTGAAGCAGCAGTACCTTTTCGTATCCAACACTCATTATTGAACCTGTGTTTAAAATTAACAGTATCACAACTGTAGGTAGAATTCCCATAAAATCAATGTACCACATTCTCTGCATCTGGTTTGCACCGTCTATTACCGCGCTCTCGTGTATACTCTGGTCAACACCTGCAAGTGCTGCCATATAAATAATTGAATTCCAACCACAATTCTGCCAGATACCTGACCACACATAAATATGTTTAAAATACTCAGGCTTTGCCATAAAAAATATTCTTTCATAGCCCATTCTTTCAATCAACACATTTACAATACCTGTTCTGGGTGAAAACAATATAAGACACAAGCTGCATATTACAACTACCGACAAGAAATGCGGTGCATATGTAATCGTTTGAACAACCTTTTTAAAATACTTGTTTTGCGTATAATGCAACGCAAAAGCAAGCAAAATCGGTATTGGAAATCCGGCAAGCAGTGAATATATACTTAAAGTTAAAGTATTTTTCAAAACATCAAAAAACACAGGTGATGAAATAAAACGTGAAAAATGTCTTAACCCAACCCACTGACTTCCCCATATACCGTCAAGAGGAGAAAAGTTTTTAAATGCAATAAGCACTCCATACATCGGTTGATAACAAAAAATTGCTATGTATATTAAAGCAGGAAGCATAAGTAAATACAAATGTCTGTGTTCAAATATTATTTTCAATTTTTTTCGCCGTGTTGTCACAGCATACACCTGAGATACTTCGGTTTTCAATCGTAACATCCTTTCATACACATTATATACTTAAATTATACTAAAATCAAAAGGCACTGTATATATTCAAAACAATAAATACTATATTCAATTAACAAACAAGCAAGCATAATACTTGCAGTTATCAAATCACATTCATAGGCTTTCTTAATATTCTTACACTACATTGACATTTTTCTTAAAAGAAGCTATAATAAACTTGCAAAAAAGGAGTGGATTATTATAAAAACATTATTTAAAAACGGAACTATCGTAGATGTGTTTACAGGTGAGCTTGAAGAAAAAGACGTATTAATAAATGATGGAATAATTGCAGGCGTTGGAGCATATGACGTTGCAGACGAAGTTATTGATATCACAGGGAAAGTTATATGCCCCGGTTTTATCGACAGTCATATTCATATTGAAAGCACAATGCTTACCCCTCCTGAGCTTGCAAAAGCAATTCTTCCTCACGGAACAACTGCTGTCGTTGCAGACCCGCATGAAATTGCAAACGTGTGTGGCACGGACGGTATCGAATATATGCTCGCAATGAGTAATGGGTTACCACTTAATGTGTACTTTATGCTTCCGTCTTGCGTTCCATCAACACCGTTTGACGAATCAGGAGCAGTGCTTAACGCCAAAGAACTGCTTCCGTTTTATAATAACAAAAACATATTGGGTCTTGCAGAGGTAATGAATTATCCGGGTGTACTGGCTGGCGACAACAGCGTTATTGCAAAAATAAACGACTGTCTGTCACACAACAAGGTTGCGGACGGGCACGCCCCTTTACTTTCAGGAAACAATCTTGATAAGTATATTGCTGCAGGTATTACCAGTGACCACGAGTGCTCTGATATCAACGAAGCACTTGAAAAATTAAGAAAGGGTCAGTGGATTATGATTCGTCAGGGAACAGCTGCAAAAAATCTCAAGGATCTGACGGGCTTATTTGACCCTAAATACAGTCATCGATGCTTACTTGTAAGTGATGACAGGCACCCTGCAGATTTAATAAACGAAGGGCATATAGATTATATTATAAGAGAAGCAGTTAAGCTTGGCCAGTCTGCCATAACAGCAATTCAAATGGCAACCATTCAGCCTGCAACATATTTTGGCTTAAAGCAAACAGGTGCAATTGCTCCGGGATATAAAGCCGATTTGCTTATATTGAATGATTTAAACACCATTGATATTAACGCAGTTTATTGCAACGGTGCAAAGGTTGATGTCACAAAAATCATCACACCCGAAATTCCAGACAATCTGAAAACTGCAGTTGGCAGCACAATCAATATGCACAGCATAACGGCAGAAAGCTTTAAAATTGACAACAAAGGCAAATGCAGAGTAATCGAAATAATCCCAGGTCAGCTTTTGACAAAGGAAGTTATTGAAGATATAAGCACTGCACAGAATATATTAAAAATCGCAGTTATCGAGCGTCATAACAAAACAGGTCATATCGGGCTTGGTTATGTAAAGGGTATAGGCCTTAAACAGGGTGCAATTGCATCAACTGTTGCTCACGATTCGCATAATATGACAGTTATCGGTACAAATGACGAGGATATGGCATTTGCCGCACAATGCTTAAAGGAATGCGGCGGAGGCCTTATTGCAGTGTGTGATGGAAAAATCATTGCTCAGCTTCCTTTAAATATAGCAGGTATAATGTCTTGTGAAAGTGCTGAAGCTGTTGCAGAGAAAAACGAGGCTTTGATTAAAGGAATCCGAAGGCTTGGAGTACCTGAAAACATTTCGCCACTTATGCTTATGGCATTCTTAAGCCTTTCTGTTATACCTGATTTAAAGCTTACAACCCACGGACTTATTGATGTAAATTCACAAAAGCTAGTTTCACTTAACGTATAAAATAATCCTCGGCACATCAATTGTGCCGAGGATTATTTTATATTTCTGATTGCTTGATTTTTTCTTTAAGTTTAATAATACAATCTTCTTCACTTGCAAAGCCACGTACTATATCCTCTGCCATTGCTCTGCACGATGGTGACCCACACGAGCCACAATCAAGACCTGGCAAGGTTTTATAAATCTCTTCGATTTTCATAAGCTTTTGCATAGCAACTTCCATATCATCGTCCAAACGCATAACAGAATTATACAAAACAGGTGTTTTCCATTTAACTGCTTCAGCAATTAATTCATTATACTCAATTTTAGACGGAACAAGAGTTGTATTATCAAGCACGTGCTTAAGCTTTGCCTTTGCAACAAAGGAGTTTTCAACATTTAACGGACCTCCTATACAGCCGCCCACGCACGCCGATGCTTCAACAAAATCAACATTATCCAAAAAACCGTCATCAATTTGTTCAAATACCTTTATAACTGCATTTATACCATCCACAGATATGTAATTCTCATTATCAAGGCCACCGCTTTCACCATTGGTTTTAGCCCACTTTATCCCCTTAAGAGAAGCAGTCGCAAGAAGCTCAGGCTCTTTGATATTTACCATAACAGGCAGCAGTGCCTTATATATTTCTCCCATAGATATACAGCCGTCAACAAGTGAGCTTTCAACGCCAATTGGTGAATAGCTGCCCGTCACCTTTGCTGCACAGGGTGTTATAAAAAATACTCCTATATCAGCAGGGCTGAGCTTTGTTTTTTGTATTGCCTCCTCCACCGCCAGCATAGCACTCAATTCGATTGGAGCGAGCAACGGCAAAATATGGTCAATTAGATTTGGAAACTTCACCTTTATAAGCCTTGTAACAGCAGGACAGGCAGAGCTTATAACAGGCTTTGGCATATCATTTTCTTCGATATATTGCTTTGTTGCAGCAGTAACCAGCTCTGCTGCACGTGCAACCTCAAACACCTCATCAAAGCCAAGCACTTTAAGTCCGTTAAGTATCAGATTAATATCAGGCTTGTTTTTAAACTGAACATAAAGCGACGGAGCTGGCAATGCTATTTTATATTTATAATCATTAATTCTTTCCAACGGGTCTGTAACAGCTTTTTTTGCGTGATATGGGCATACTCTTATGCACTCCCCGCAGTCAATACATCGTTCTTTTATTATACGTGCCTTGCCATCCCTTACACGTATAGCCTCCGTCGGACATTTTTTTATACAATTTGTGCAGCCTCTGCACAAATCTTTATCAAGTGTAACAGAATGAAAATATGTATTCATTTAGAATCATCGCCTTTACTAAGTAATATTGACAATCATTTTAACGGTTGTTCCAACTCCAACCTCAGAATCTATAATTAACTCATCTGTATATTTTTTCATATTCGGCAACCCCATACCTGCACCAAAACCAAGCTCTCTTATTTGCGAAGAAGCCGTTGAATAGCCTTCATTCATAGCAAGCTCAATATTAGGTATACCGGGGCCGTTATCAGTAAACACAATCACAATCTTTTCAGGTGTTATTTCAACATCAGCAGCCCCGCCGCTTGCGTGAATTACAGTATTAATTTCTGCTTCATACATTGCAATAGCAACACGTCTTATAATTGCAGGATTTACCGACAATTGTGCAAGAGCTTTTTTAACAGCACTTGAAGCTTCACCTGCTGCTGCAAAATCCTTGCCGTTAATATCATAATGTAGCTTCATATGATACCTCCTAGCACACAAGACCGTTAGAATACAATTTTCCGCAGGAAACATAAAGCGGGTATTCTGTAGCCATAAGTACTACTCCCATTTCCTTTGCAAGCTCTACAACATCCTCAGGTGGTATTTTACCACGCACAAAGCAAATAGCATTAATATCCATCATTTCAGCCGTACGAACAACCTGAGTGTTCATAAGACCTGTAAGCAACAGACCTTTTTCCTTTACATAAGCAAGAACATCGCTCATAAGGTCGCTTCCGCAAGCAAGCTTAATATCTATGACTTCAAGTTCGCTTTCCGACTGTCCCGTGCACACCTCGGCATTTAAAATTGATTTAATTTCGCTAAGCTTCATTAGTGTTAGCTCCTTTCAAATATTTTTCAAAACAGTATTCACAAATTATGTTTTTTATGATATTATCATATAGTATGTTTTTTCTATTTACTCTATTATACCACAAATACTTACAATAACAATAGTAAATTTTAAAAAAGGACAAGATATCAGATGGTTTTTTCCGGATTAACGTTTATATATTACTTTTTGCCGATAACGCTTTTGCTATATTTTGCAGTACCGGCTAAACTTAAAAACACCACTCTTGCCGCCGCAAGTCTTATTTTTTATGCTTGGGGTGAGCCTGTTTATGTTCTTATAATGCTCTTTTCAATTGCATTCAACTTCTCCTGCGGCTTATTGCTTGATAAAACAAAAAACAGAAAATGTGTTCTTATAATTTCAGTTATAATAAATCTGCTTGTATTATGCTCTTTTAAATACACTGATTTTATAATAAATAATATCAATCAGACCTTTGGTGTAAACCTACCGCTGCTTAAGCTTCCATTACCAATCGGTATATCGTTTTACACCTTCCAGACTATGTCATATGTAATTGACGTTTACCGCCGTGAAATTCCTGCAACAAACAGCTTGATTGATTTTTCGGCGTATGTATCACTGTTTCCTCAGCTTATTGCAGGCCCTATTGTGCGTTACAGCACTGTTTTCAAGCAGCTAAAACACAGAAGCATAACAGTCAACAAAATTGCAGACGGTGGCTACAGATTTTTTTGCGGTCTTGCAAAAAAAGTTTTATTGGCAAACAACATCGGTATGCTTTGGGATACAATTACTGCTTCGCAAAGCTTACAATGGCAAAGTGCATGGCTTGGAATAATTGCTTTTACATTGCAGATTTACTATGACTTTTCAGGTTATTCTGATATGGCAATTGGTTTGGGAAAAATTTTTGGATTTGATTTTCTTGAAAACTTCGACTATCCATACACTGCTAAAAGTGTGACAGATTTCTGGAGGAGATGGCACATAAGCCTAAGCAGTTGGTTTAAAGATTACGTTTATATACCGCTTGGCGGCAACAGAGCAAAGCTTGCACGTAACTGCTTTAACATACTTGCAGTATGGGCATTAACCGGCTTATGGCACGGGTCGAATTGGAACTTTATAATATGGGGATTATACTACGGTGTATTACTGATTGTTGAAAAAAATCTATTAAGCAAATTGTTTGATAAAATCCCGAAAATCATATGGCGGTTTTACACTTTGCTTGCAGTAATGATTGGATGGGTGCTTTTTTCAACAGAAAGCATTACAAATGCAATCCGTTATATTGTTACTATGTTTTCATTCAATTTTACACAAGACAGTTTGTTTTTGTATAACATAACTTCATATGCTCCTGTGCTTATTGTTATGATTATCGGATGCACTCATATACCCAAAAAGCTTACAGACAAAGCTCCATTTTTAAAGCCGATTCTTGCAATTTTAGCATTATTGGTATGCACTGCATACCTTGTTGATTCAACCTACAACCCATTTTTATATTTCAGGTTTTAGAGGTGACGTATGAAAAATAAATTATTTATTATTATTGCTTCACTTATTATATCTGCTGTTACAATAACAAATATTGTTTTACCTGAAAAGGATTTTTCGGAAAACGAAAACCGTTCTTTAACAAAGCTTCCATCAATCTCATTAAATGCTATGCTTGACGGAGAAACATCTGCAGAGTTTGAAAGCTATGTTGCAGACCAATTTGCATTCCGTGACTTGTGGGTAAGTGCAAAAGCACACATAGAAAAGCTCACCGGCAAAAGAGAGAACAACGGCGTGTATTTTGCAACAGACGGATATCTGATTGAAGTGCCAGACTATGATTTGACAACCGCTAATACAAATCTAGATATAATACAACGCTTTAATAACGCTACATTATTGCTAATTCCAACAGCATACGAAATATTAAGTGATAAGCTGCCTACATTTGCTTACAACAACATCCAGACACAAATAATAGAATTATCCAAAAACAAAGTAAACACCATTTGCCCAATCAACTCGCTAAAAAAATGCAAAGACGATTATATATATTACAAAACAGACCATCACCAAACATCATATGGCAGTTACATTACTTATAAAGACTATTGCAGACACAAAGCCATAGAACCCGTGGAATATACACCAATTGAGCTATCAAACAAGTTTTATGGTTCAACATGGTCTAAGGCGACATTACACAACATAGTTCCCGATACAATAAGTATCGTTCAAAGTGATATAAAATGCGAAGTCACTGTAAACGACACTAAAACAACCAATTCCATCTATGATTATTCAAAGCTTGAAACAAAAGATAAATATGCGGTGTTTTTAGGCGGCAATTATGGAAAAACAGTTATAGAAACAACAGCAAATTCAAATGACACTGTGCTTATTTTAAAAGACTCTTATGCTAACGGTCTCATACCATTCCTTATAAACCACTACAAAAAAATAATAATGCTAGATTTAAGGTATTATAACCAAAGCATAAAACAGATTATTGAAGTAGAAAACCCGGATGAAGTATTGTTGATTTACAACGTTTCATCACTTGCAACAGACAACAATTTTAAGAAACTGTTATTTTAATTTTAGAAAAAACAACGGCAAGGAAAACATCAAGCTTTCCTTGCCGTTAATTATTTTACGTAATATTATTTGTTATAAATATCGTATACACCTGAGAAAATCTTAGCAGCTTCTGCACGTGTTGTTGCAGCCTGAGGAGCAAACATATAACCAGGTTTACCGTGGAATACATCTGCCTGCTGTAGTGTATAAACTGCATCATAAGCATATTCCTGAATATCAGCGTCATCGTTGAATAACTTAAGCGCAATAACAGGCTCACAAGCAATCTCAAACTTATTGAAGAATCTAACTATCATAGCAGAAATTTCTTCACGTGTTATGGTCTTATCCGGTGCAAATTCTGTATCTGAGTAACCTGTTACGATACCGTTTTCAAGACCCCATGCAATATATGGATTGTGCCATGCTGATTCAGGTACATCAATAAATGAAACCTTTGTAACAGCAACCTCAGCATCAACCAAAGCAGCAAGCATCTTAACAACTGATGCACGTGTTAATGAACCTTCCGGATCAAACTTCTGGTTACCAATACCGTTCATAATACCTGTCTGTGACATTTTTTCAACATAGTCATATGCCCAGTGTGTTTCGTCAATATCATTGTAAAGTGCAACGTTTGCTACACCTGTGAATGAACCTGAAGGCTTTGTGGTGCTGCTTGAAAGGCCGCCGCCACCGCCGACAGCAGGTCTGTTACCGGATTTCTTTGTTAAATCCCAAATATCAGGAGCACCAAATACAAGATTATCATATTCTGCTACAGCATTTGCATCGTTCTGCAATATATCCTGAAGCTCTGTATAAACATTCGCACTGTTTGTGAAAATAACTCTCAAAGCAGCAGCAAATGAAGCATTTGTATCCAATGCATCAGCTAAAGCCTGAACTGTTACGTTGTGAACATTTGTGCGGTCAACAGGAGTTGAAGCGTGCGCCAACTGAATTTCAGCCTTTACGTCTTCAAAATATGCAACAACTTCTGCTTTTGTCAGATTTTCAATATCGCCAGCTTTTCTTGCAAAATTACTGTCTGCATATAAATAGCCTGCTGTCTGACCCTGAGCTTCATACTCATAATACAAAGCGTCAATACCCTTTGCAATTTCAGGTACAGGAGCATTAGCAAAATCTCCATTATTGTATAAGTAATCAATTGTTCTTTCAATAGTCCATGAGTCATATGAAAAAACTGTTGTGAATGATGCAAACGAAACCAAAATGGTAACTATAAGCATCAAAGATAAAACTTTTAATTTCATGCAAATCACCCTATTCTGAATATTTTTTTCTATTTTATCATATTTT
>JAZNGX010000105.1:0-11253 GCA_045576675.1 Clostridia bacterium
TGTTCCGCCGACCAAGTAACAATTCAACATCTTTTAATCTTTCTTTACAATTATTGTATTGTTATTTGTATTCCATTCTATTTCAACAGTCCAATCATCAGTTTTAAATGTTCCGCCACTGCTTACGTTGTTTTGTCTTTCCCTTTTCTTTTACGACATTTTCAGAAAAAAGCGACATTTTTACCATATTAAATTTTTAGCCCTTACAACACAAGTTTACCATATAAAAACACAAAAATCAATCGGCATATTTCAACATAAGAAAAGCGGCTATGTCAACCGACACAACCGCCTGATAATCACTTTTTATTGCAAAGCATTGCCGCCCACTCGCCCTGACGTAACACCTCTTTTATTTCATATCCTGTTTCGTTAAGCTTAGTCTTAACATCGTCAATTCTGTCCTCAATTATTCCGGAGCAGATAAACACGCCGTCATCCTCAATAAAGGGCAGCACATCGGGGCAAAGCATTATAATTGCATCCGCAACAATGTTTGCTACGGCAATTTTAAATTTGCCCGAAATTTCATCTACAAGATTACCCTTTTTAATATCATATCTTGGAGCAACAAAACCATTCATTTTGCCATTTTCTATTGCTACATCTACTGCGACGGGGTCGATATCAACTCCAACAACAGATTTTGCACCCAAAAGCAGTGATGTTATTGAAAGAATACCACTGCCGCAGCCAACGTCTAAAACATCAGTATCTGCATCAACAAAACGCTCTAAAAGCTCCATACACATTCTTGTGGTTTCGTGAGTTCCTGTACCAAATGCCATACCTGGGTCAAGCTCAACGATAACATCGTTTTCTTGTTTTTCGTAATCCTCCCAAGACGGCTTTATAACAATGTTTTTTCCAACACGTATCGGCTTGTAATACTTTTTCCAGTTGTTTGCCCAGTCACTCTGCTCAACGCTTATTACATCAAGCTTTGTATCGGCAGGCAAAAGCAGCTTAATTTGCTCAATAACAGGTAAAATATCCTCACACTCTGCAATAAAGCCGCTTACGCTTGCAACTGTCTGGTCTTTATTTAATATTTCTGTATCCACATAGTCCCATTTGCAGCCCTCAATATCAGAATAATCCTCAATCATAATGCCGCCGATAAAATTCATCATAGTCATAACATCGGTAGCAAGCTGCAGGTTTTCTACAGGCACAGTTACTTTTATCTGATTATAGCTGTCCATAAATTACGCCTTCTTTATAGTTTCTTTCATTTTGTCAAAAAAGCTTTTTTTCTGCTCGTGATTGTTCATTCCCATTGAATCACCAAAGGCTTTTAAAAGCTTTTTCTGCTGAGAATTAAGCTGCTTTGGTATTTCAACAACAATCTTTACAAGCTGGTCGCCACTGCCTGAGCCGCGTAGCTTTTTAATACCCTCGCCACGAAGTCTGAAGGTTACACCATTTTGAGTACCCTCAGGAATTTTAATTTTTGCCTTGCCATTAAGCGTCGGCACCTCGATTTCAGCACCAAGAGTTGCTTCAATAAAAGTAATCGGCACAGTGCAATGCACGTCGTAGCCGTCACGTGTGAACAGCTTATGTGGCTTAACTGTTACTGCAAGGTAAACATCACCTGCAGCGCCGCCGTTTGTTCCGTGGTTGCCCTCACCCCTTACAGTCAGCACCTGACCGTGGTCGATACCGGCAGGAATTTTAACATTTATGGTCTTTGTCTTTTTAACCTTGCCCTTGCCTGAGCATTTGCTGCAGCGTTCCTTTATAACCTTACCTGTTCCCATACAGGTGTTACAGGTTGTAACATTCTGGAACACACCAAACGGTGTTCTCTGCTGAGTACGCATCTGACCTGAGCCGTGACACACAGAGCAGGTTTCAATTTCTGTGCCATTTTTAGCACCTGTTCCCTTACAGTCAGGACAGTCTTCACTGCACGTTACTTCGATTTTAGTATCAAATCCCATTGCCGCCTGTTCAAAGGTTAAAACAATATTCTGCTGAATGTCTGCACCCTTGCGTGGGCCGTTTCGCCTTGCCCCACGCTGTGAGCCACCACCGAAAAATGAGCCGAATATATCGCCCAAATCTACATCCATACCGCCAAAGCCGCCGAAATCAAAGCCGCCAAAGCCACCGGCACCGCTGTCATCCACACCGCTGTGGCCGAATTGGTCATAACGACGGCGTTTTTCTTCATCACTTAAAATTGCATACGCCTCATTAACCTCTTTAAAGTTAGCTTCCGCAACCTTGTCACCTGGATTTAAGTCGGGGTGATACTGCTTTGCTTTTTTTCTGTATGCTTTTTTTATCTCATCGTCTGACGCACCCTTTTGCACGCCTAAGACTTCATAATAATCTCGTTTTTCTGCCAAAATACTCACCCTTTGTATTACTTATGCATTCTTTGCATATCGAGGGTGCGAGAAAATAGTGCAGAATGGACAAACTGAGTCAAGCGTAGCTTGAGTTACCCGAAGCTGTATGCGATACAGCGACGGAGTGTTGTCGAAATCTGCGATTTCGCTAACAACACCCGTGCAAGGACTTCCTGTGCGACAAGACGAAGTCGAAGTCAAACAGTTGAAGTCTACTGCGAGGCGAAGTTTGTTCATAGCATAAAGCAATTAAATTGCAGAAATTCGCATTAAGCGAATTTCCACATAAAAATTTAATTTTTCAAGTCTGTACAAACCTTAATTAAAACTCCCATTGCTTTATGCGGTCTGTGCATTTTCTCACAGCCTGTTTATTAGTTGTTTTCATCTACAGTGTATTCAGCATCAACGGTACCGTCATCCGCAGCACCGCCCTGCTCAGCTGCACCCTGTGCCTGAGCTTCTGCCTGTGCCTGCTGATACAATTTCTGAGAAATTTCATAGAACTTCTTTGAAAGCTCTTCTGTAGCAGCCTTAATCTTTTCAGTATCCTCAGTTTTTAATGCGTCCTTAACCTTTTCGATTTCAGCCTGAACGCCTGCTTTTTCGTCAGCAGAAACCTTGTCACCCAAATCTGTTAAAGCCTTTTCTGTCTGGAATACCATATGCTCTGCATTGTTTTTAACTTCAACCTTTTCCTTTGCAGCCTTATCCTCGTCTGCAAACTTTTCAGCATCAGCTACAGCCTTTTCAATTTCTTCCTCTGAAAGATTTGAGCTTGCTGTGATTGTGATTTTCTGAACAGTACCTGTTCCCAAATCCTTAGCTGAAACGTTAACAATACCATTAGCGTCAATATCAAATGTTACTTCAATCTGCGGTACGCCTCTTGGTGCCGGAGGAATGTTTGAAAGCTCAAAACGTCCTAATGACTTATTATATGCAGCCATTTCACGTTCACCCTGCAGTACGTTGATTGTAACGCTGGTCTGATTATCTGCAGCAGTTGAATAAATTCTGCTCTTCTTTGTAGGAATAGTTGTGTTTCTTTCGATAATCTTGTTGCAGATGCCGCCCTCTGTTTCAATACCAAGTGACAAAGGTGTAACGTCTAACAACAACAAGCCTTTAACGTCGCCGCCTAAAACGCCGCCCTGAATTGCAGCACCTACAGCTACGCACTCGTCGGGGTTGATACCCTTTGAAGGTTCTTTGCCTGTAATCTTTTTAACAGCCTCAACAACTGCAGGAATTCTTGTTGAACCACCAACCAACAATACCTTGTCAATGTCATTTGCTGTTAAGCCTGAATCGTTAAGAGCATTTCTTACAGGCTCCATTGTCTTTTCAACAAGGTCAGCTGTCAATTCATCAAACTTAGCTCTTGTGATTGTAACATCTAAGTGCTTAGGACCTGTAGCATCAGCAGTGATATAAGGAAGATTTACGTTAACTGATGCAACGCCTGACAAGTCAATTTTAGCTTTTTCTGCAGCTTCAATTAATCTCTGCAATGCCATTTTGTCATTTCTTAAATCCACACCGTTTTCTCTCTGGAATTCAGCTGCTAAATAGTCAACGATTTTCTGGTCAAAGTCGTCACCGCCAAGCTTGTTGTTACCGCTTGTTGCAAGAACTTCAAACACACCGTCGCCAATTTCAAGAATTGATACGTCGAATGTACCGCCGCCCAAGTCATAAACCATAATTTTCTGGTCGTTGTCTTTATCAAGACCATAAGCCAATGCAGCAGCAGTAGGCTCGTTGATGATTCTTAAAACCTCAAGACCTGCAATTTTACCTGCATCCTTTGTAGCCTGACGCTGTGAGTCGTTAAAGTAAGCAGGAACTGTGATAACAGCCTGTGTAACAGTTTCACCGAGGTAGGCTTCCGCATCGGCTTTTAGCTTTTGCAAAATCATAGCTGAAATCTCAGGGGGTGAATACTTTTTGTCATCAATGCTTACACGTCTGTCTGTACCCATATCTCTTTTAATTGAGATTATTGTTCTGTCAGGATTTGTTACTGCCTGACGCTTTGCAATCTGGCCGACAAGTCTTTCCCCATTTTTAGCAAATGCTACAACTGAAGATGTTGTTCTTGCACCCTCAGCGTTTGGTATAACAACAGGCTCGCCGCCTTCCATAACTGCAACGCATGAATTTGTTGTACCTAAATCAATACCTATAATTTTACTCATTTTAAATTCCTCCTAAAAATCAAAATATATATTAGTTAGCCACTTTAACAGTGGAGTGTCTTATAACCTTATCCTTATAAATATAACCCTTTGCAAATTCCTCAACGATTATGCTTTCGCCCTCAACGCTTTCGTCATCAATATGCATTACCGCGTTGTGAAGCTCAGGGTTTAATTCCTTGCCAAGCGTTTCAATGTAAGAAACACCAAGCTTTTCTAAAATCTCGTTAAACTGACGGTGTATTAACACTATACCATCATAGCTTACGTTGTCCTTATCAGCAACGGCTCTCTCCAGATTGTCAAGCACAGGAAGTATAGCCTCAAAAACCTCTGCTGCAGCAGTTGTATAAATCTGAGTTTTTTCCTTTAATGTACGCTTTTTGTAATTGTCAAATTCAGCCATCAGTCTTAAATATTTTTCATTTAATTCCTTTTCAACATCCTCGACTGTCTTTTCTGCAACTTCTTCTGTTTCCTCGGTAACTGTTTCTTCTACTTCTACTTCTTCATTTACCTTTTTATTTTCCTCACTCATTACTTATCCTCCTTGGGTGTGTTATTAATTTTGTTTGGTATCATATTGTCAAGCTGTTTTGTAAACAGTTTCAGTGACGAAACAGCTTTGGAATAATTCATTCGTGTAGGTCCGATAAGACCAATTGTGCCGACATTTTCGCCATTTAAGCTGTACGGTGAAAGAACAATTGAGCAGTCCTTAAGTTCAACTGCCTCGTTTTCACTTCCTATTATAATACGCACATCCTTGCTGTCCCCCAAAGCCGCAAGCTTTTGAATATTATTTTTGTTGTCTAAATATTCAAGCAGCTCTTTTGCTTTTTTGACATCGTTGTATTCGGGGAAGTCTAAAAGCTTTGCAGCACCGTTTATAAACACTTCAGAATCGTCAAGCGAATTAATACATTCGTTTACAAAATTCAAAACTGGCAGCAAGCCTGTGGCATACATCTGCATTTCGTTTTGCAAATCGTAAATTTTATCAAGATTAATCTTGTCTTTAGTAACGCCTGCAAGATTTTCATTAAGCATATTTGAAATCTTTTCAGTAACCTCACTGTCAATAACGCAGCCAAAGTCTATTTTCTTATTTTTAACAGCGTTTCTGTCTGTTACTACAATCAAAAGTGCACTTGTTGCATCAATCGGCACCATATGGAAGTTTTTGATAAATCCGTTGTTATCTCCTGGGGTTAAGCCTACAATAGTATAGTTTGTAAGATAAGAATATATGCTTGTAATTTCCTTAACAACCGTTTCAACCTCGGAAATCTGAATTTCCATCATAGATTTTAATCTGTTAAGCTCAGACACTGAAAATTCATAATTTTTCATCAGTCTGTCAACATATGTTCTGTATCCCAATGTTGAAGGTATTCTGCCTGCCGAGGTGTGAGGCTGTGTTAAAAGTCCCATATCCTCAAGGTCGGACATTTCGTTTCTTATTGTTGCAGAGCTGACGTCAAGATCGTCAAGCTTTGAAATGGTGCGTGAGCCAACAGGCTCTGCTGTACGGATATAATGCTCAATAACAGCACCAAGTATTTTCTTTTTTCTTTCGTCTAAATCCATACCTGCTCCACCTTCTCTCCGCTTCGGTTGTTAGCACTCACTGATGTCGAGTGCTAATTGTTAAGTATAAAATACCACTATTTTTTATATTTGTCAATACCTTTTAACAATTTATTTACAGAAATTCGCTCATTATAACGTTTGAAACACTTATGCCTTTGCGAGTAAGCTTTAACCTTTCGCCAAATTCAATATAACCTGTTTTAACATACTTATCTATTATACTTTTATATTTTTCATAAAAATTAATGTTGTATATATTTTCAACATTTTTAACATCAAATCCGTCAATCATTCTTAGCCCTAAGAAAATATGCTCTGCCAGAGCGTCCTCCTTATTAATATACTCACTTTGCGGATTATTATCATTAATATACTGCAAAACATTGCCTGTGTTCTGAATTCTCACATTATTAATCATAGAGCAAGCCCCTGCACCAAAGCCGATGTAATTTTCACGTTCCCAGTATTTGATATTGTGGCGGCAATGCTTGCCGTCACGGGCAAAGTTAGATATCTCATAGTGATTATACCCATTTTGCGAAAAATAATCCACTGCATGGTAATACATTTCACGCTCGGTATCCTCGTCTGGCAGGTTCAGCGTTGCATTATAGAAAGGAGTGTTTTCTTCTATTATCAATGAGTAACACGAAATGTGTGACGGATTAAGACCTACAACAGTTTTCAAAGTATTATCAAAGCTTTTTATAGTCTGCTCAGGTATGCCAAACATTAAATCTACATTAATATTGTCAAAGCCTGCAAAAACTGCATCCTCATATGTTTTTAAAAACTGGCTGAAGCTATGCACTCTGCCTAATGCTTTAAGCTCATTATCATTAGCGGACTGCAAGCCGATGCTTAACCTGTTTACCCCGCTTTGACGCAACAAAAGCAAACCCCGCCCGTCAACCGTTGCAGGGTTTGCTTCTACTGAAAACTCAATATTATCAAATTCAAATTTATTCTTTACTGCGGCTATTATTTCAAGCAAATCCTCAGTTTCCATTGAGGTAGGCGTTCCGCCGCCGAAAAAAACTGTGTCGGCTTTTGCGTCACCGTCGTAAGCATTTATTTCTTCTATAATTCTGTCCTTATACTGCTTTTTTAAATGAGCAATATTATCAAAGGAATTGAAGTCGCAGTAACCGCATTTTTTTACACAAAAAGGTATATGAACATAAACTCCCGTCATATTAATCAAGCTTAAGCACAGACATAAAGGCCTCCTGCGGAACCTCCACAGTACCCACCTGACGCATACGCTTTTTACCCTCCTTCTGCTTTTCAAGCAGCTTTTTCTTACGGGTAATATCACCACCGTAGCACTTTGCAAGCACGTCTTTTCTCATTGCCTTAACCGTTTCACGTGCAATGATTTTGCCGCCCACTGCCGCCTGAATTGGGATTTCAAAAAGCTGACGCGGTATTGCCTCCTTTAATTTTTCGGCAATTCTGCGTCCTCGTTCATACGCCTTGTCAGTATGAACAATAATGCTTAATGCGTCAACAAGCTCGCCGTTTAAAAGCATATCAAGCTTAACAAGTGTTGACTTCTGATAGCCGCAAAGCTCATAATCAAAGGATGCATAACCCTTTGTGCGTGATTTTAACGCATCAAAGAAGTCGTAAATAATTTCGTTGAGCGGCAGCTCATAATGAAGTGAAACTCTTGTTTCGTCAAGATATTTCATATCCTTATAAATACCTCGCCTGTTCTGGCAAAGCTCCATAATGTTACCAACATAATCAGTCGGCAGCATAATGTTTGCATCAACCATTGGCTCTTCCATATATGCAATTTCAACCGCAGGCGGTAAGTTTGTGGGATTGTCAATGGTAAGCTTTTCGCCATTGGTTTTTATAACGTGATAAATAACGCTGGGTGCAGTTGTTACCAAATCAAGATTGTATTCACGCTCTAAACGCTCCTGAATAATTTCCATATGCAACAAGCCCAAAAAGCCGCACCTGAAGCCAAAGCCCAACGCAATTGAGGTTTCAGGCTCAAAGCTTAAAGAGGCATCGTTAAGCTCAAGCTTACCCAAGGCTTCACGCAAATCGTCATAATGTGCACCATCGGCAGGATATATTCCACAGAACACCATCGGGTTAACCTTTCTGTAGCCGGGAAGAGGCTCTTTTGCAGGGCGTTCAACTGTTGTAATAGTGTCACCAACACGTGTGTCCGCAACATTTTTGATGCTTGCGGCAATGTAACCAACCTCGCCAACCTCCAATCCATTTGACGGAATCATACCAAGAGGATTTAAGTGACCAACCTCAACAACATCAAATTCCTTGCCCGTTGCCATAAAACGGATTTTATCACCAATTTTAAATTTTCCGTTAAATACTCTGCAGTAAACAATAACTCCTTTGTATGCATCATAATATGAATCAAAAATAAGTGCTTCAAGAGGTGCATTTTCGTCACCATTTGGTGCAGGGATGTCAGATACAATACGCTCAAGCACGTCTTCTATTCCGATGCCCTGTTTTGCGGAAATCAAAGGTGAATCCTGTGCCGGAATGCCTATAACATTTTCAATCTCGTCCTTAACAAAGTCCGGACGTGCCGACGGCAAATCTATTTTGTTTATTACAGGAACAAGCTCTAAATTGTTGTCTATAGCAAGATAGGTGTTGGCAAGGGTCTGTGCCTCAATGCCCTGTGCCGCATCAACAACAAGCACCGCACCCTCACACGCAGCAAGGCTTCTTGAAACCTCGTAGTTAAAATCCACGTGTCCGGGGGTGTCGATTAAGTTTAATATATACTGCTCGCCATCTTTTGCATTGTAAACGACACGGACAGCTCTTGCCTTTATGGTGATACCACGCTCACGCTCAAGGTCCATGTTGTCAAGAATTTGCTCCTCCATTTCACGGGCAGTAAGCACACCTGTATGCTCCAAAAGCCTGTCAGCAAGTGTGCTCTTTCCGTGGTCTATATGTGCAATTATACAAAAATTTCTTATTCTCTTCTGATTATCTGACATATGTTTCCTCCAAACAATGTATTACATTATATTTTACCACATCCGTTTGAATATTTCAAATATTTTCTTGACTATTTTATATTTTTTTTATATACTATCCTTATATTAATTGTTTGTCAAGGATGATAGTATGAAAAGTGTAAGTATAACACCAAACAAATTAAACGGAGGCGTTGTAATCCCGCCGTCAAAGTCAATAAGCCACAGGGCAGTTATTTGTGCCGCACTGGCAAAAGGCGTGTCGGAGCTTTATAACGTAGGTAAATCCGATGATATAGATGCAACAATCAGTGCTATGCGTGCAATGGGTGCAAAAATTACAGAGCAGGATAACAAGCTTATAATCGACGGCAGCAATACGTTAAGCATAGGCAGCCCCGTACGTATAGACTGCAGAGAAAGCGGCTCAACATTACGTTTTTTGGTTCCCCTTGCACTGCATTGTGATGCAGATGTTACATTCACAGGCACAGGCAGATTGCCTGAACGCCCGATGAACACAATTTTAAATGTGTTTGACGAATTTGGCATAAGCTATAAAACAGGCAAAGAAAAAACCTTGCCGCTTACAATAAAGGCAGGTCACTTAAACGGAATAATAGAAATGGAAGGCAACGTAAGCAGTCAGTTTATAAGCGGTCTGTTGTTTGCACTGCCTCTGTATCCGTTTGACAGCGAAATTATCATAACCACTCCGTTTGAATCGAAGGGTTATATTGATATGACCATAGACGTGCTTGAAAGCTTTGGAATTGAAATTCATAATTCAGGCTATAAACGTTTTAAAATAAAAGGTGGTCAAAGCTACAAGCCTGTCAGCTTCACTGTTGAGGCTGATTATTCACAGGCAGCATTTTTCTTAACCGCAGGTGCTTTGGGCAGCTTTGTTGTGTGCAAGGGCTTAAGCCTTAATACCAAGCAAGGCGACAGCAAAATTATAGATGTTATCGAAAAAATGGGCGGAACTGTTATCAAAGATGAAAAGAACGGAATTGCAGCGTTGCCGTCAAAGCTGCACGGCTGTACAATAGACGTTTCACAAATTCCGGACCTCGTGCCTGCAATAACAGTGCTTGCCGCTTGTGCCTCGGGTGAAACTGTAATAAAAGGTGCGGCACGACTTCGCCACAAAGAAAGCGACAGACTTTCTGCAATAACACAGCAGATTAATTCTATAGGCGGAACAGTTATTGAAAAGGGCGACACCCTTATAATAGAAGGCTCAGACAGCCTTTCAGGCGGTGCAACAAGCAGCTGCAACGACCACAGAATAGCAATGGCAGTGGCAATTGCCTCAACCGTGTGCGATGAAATTGTCACGATTGACGGCTCAGACTGCGTAAAAAAATCCTACCCTCATTTCTGGCAGGATTATATGTCATTGGGTGGCATTGTGGACGAATGGGAAAATAATAAATAATATTTTGCCAAAAACTCTTGACAAACCATTTGTTTTTGGTTATAATATCAATGTTGTCAGGTCATAGGCTGTGAAACAATTCCGGTCTTTGGCTGAACATGGGAGCATAGCTCAGCTGGGAGAGCGTCTGCCTTACAAGCAGGATGTCATAGGTTCGATCCCTATTGTTCCCACCAAAACGGCAGGATTCATTTGAATCTTGTCGTTTTTTGTTGATAAGTTTTGGATGGTAAAAAGTCTGAGGGGGTAAGCAAAAGCTTACCCCCTCTATGTTTTATATTAACCAAAATATCTCTTTAACAAGCCTGCGAAAGCTTTACCGTGACGAGCTTCGTCACAGAAATCCAATCAGAAAGCCTTTATTTATGAGGGTTTACGAGCTCTCGGCACTAAATTTGCCCACCGTTTGCCCACAAGAATTTTTTGCCCACAGATTGTCGTTGCATCTGTTTTATAGTCTTATTATAGCACATTTTGTAGAAAAATGCAAGAAATTTTAAATTCCTAAGAGGCAATACGTTTATGCATCTTAGACCAGTGTCGCTTTTTAATTAAACCGACTTTTTCATCCTTACCAAAAACTTTTATACATCTATCAATATAACTAATGAAGTTTCCGTTTTTCGAACCATGACGATGGCTTCCAAGGTGAGAATATCTTTTATACAGTTTATATT
>JAZNGX010000106.1:0-12456 GCA_045576675.1 Clostridia bacterium
GTAAGAACAGTAAAGGCTTTGAAGGAATTTATCCCCTCAAAGCCTTTACTTTATGCGGTTTTTATCGCTTTTTAAGTTCCTTTAACTTCCGCTAATTTACTCTATCTAAAAAGACTCTCTAACAGCTCGGTTTAAGTTTTCAACCACAATCAATACATGACAGATAAGAAGTCGATATATTATTAAGAACAACTCATTATATTTTTATGATACTTTTCCAATCTTTTAAGAGTTTCTTTACCTGCATCAAACACAAAATTCCAGTCACCGCCGGCAAACATAATATCAAGGTCAAATTTTGACCAAAACTCAATGGTCTTGTCATCCATACCACCTGCAAGTCCAATAAATTTACCATTATCTCTTAAAATTTTAATTGCACGCTCAATAAGAGTGATTGTTGCTGTATCAAACACATTTAAAAAGTCGTTTATTGAACCAGAAAGGTCATTCGGCCCGAAAATATATCCATCAATGTACGGAATTGTAACAAGCTCTTCTAAAGCATTAACACAATCAATATGTTCTATTTGAATAAAACGACACAACTCCAGATTTCTGTTTGTAACATACTCCTTTGCATCATCTGCACCATAACGTATTGCACGCATAGGTCCAAAGCCACGTGTACCAAGCGGTGGATATAATGTCATATCCAGCAAAGCCTTCACTTCATCAACAGAACGAACCATAGGAAATATAACTCCGTCAGGCGACATCTCAAGTATTTTCTTTGTTTCAGTCAGGTCATTTTGCGGTAAGCGTACAACCGATGATATTCCCGATGAATTGGCAGCATTAAGATGGCACAAAACATCTTTGTAAGAAACATAAGTATGCTCCATATCAATCCATACACAGTCGTAACCTATATTGCCCATAATCTCGCATAAGCACGGGTCGGTCAGACAAACAAGCGTACCGCAAAGCTTTTTATTGCTTTTGATTTTTTCACGTAAAGTGTTCATTTTAACTTTCCTTTCACAATAGTGTATAATTTTCGTACTTGTGTATCTTACTACACAGACAAATCAACTCCAAACTCAACAAAGCAATATCCATCATTCCAATTATCTTGAAACCAATCGCCCCACACTGTATCGCCTTTAAAGAAACTTGGTGGTGTAACATCGTACAATTCACCACTTTCAGCATGGTGAGGCCCCAACAGATTCCTCAGAGAATTTATTAAAGTAATTTCTATATCATTCTCACCAATATGAACATAAGGTGTTATATTAATACAATAAGGTTTAAACACAATATTTCCAACTTCAAAACCATTAACTTTAACCGAGATAATATTTGCGTATTTTTTATTAACCTTAAAAACGCAATTCTCAATATTATTTAAAACGAACTTATTTCCAAGGGTCATTGCACCTGAAAAAAACGGGAATCCTTGTTGTTCGATATTGTTAAGCGATAGTGCCTTTGCCGGTTCAGATATTACGAAATCACCAATATATCTTACTGCATTCTTATCCATAGGCACAAAATTCCCTTCTGTCTTCAAAGAAAAATCGCCCACAAGATAAATACTTTCAATTTCCATATCATATGTCAGCTTGTTTTTTTCGCTTTCGAAAATCCTTGCTTTTTCAAGATTATCATATACCTGCTGTGATTGACAGAAATCACATATCATTTCTATTGTATTTAATCCTAATTTTAAATAATTCTTTATATCAAGCTTTTTAAATGATAAATCATAATAGTTCCCACATATGTCTTTTTTAATTATCTTACCATTTACAATAATTGAAAACACTTCAGGTGTTTCACAAACAAGAAAAATATTTTCCGGGATATAATCGACTATAAAATCAAATTGCATATTAATTTTAACCTTACGTTTCAATGCACAAGCACGCTCCTGTATAGTTATAACAGGTGCATATTCCTCCATCAATTCATCATCAAAGCTATATTTACAATAATCGAGCGTGTATGAATTCAAATCGCTACTTTTAATATTCCAGTTTCCACTTATAGTTATAGGTAAACTCTGATCTTGATCAGTTGAAGTTGTTTCACACATGTAATCAAGTACTACAATACTGCTTTTTGACGGAATAACTGTATTTGAACTAAAAGGAAGCAGTTCCCCAGAAAATATATCCAAAAATGCTGTTCCCTTCTTCAAGGAAATTGTTTGGTCAAAATTTGTTGAATTAACAAAATAATACATATCAAAATCATCAAAAATTCTTTTGGTATATACAACATCAGTATTATCAATTATGTCGTTTGCAGTAACTTCGTCAACGGTAACCAATTTTCCACCATTAGACTTAAATTCATCAAGTAATTTTTTTGTGTTATTCATAAGAACAAAATCAGGATCTAACACTATAGTTTTATAACGTTGCTCTCCCAAAACAAATTCATTGCCATCTACATACGCAAGTCTTTCCATCATAAGCTCGTCACCAAGATGAAAAAGAATATGTTTTTGTTCTAATTTATCAATAACATTTAAAAATCTGTCATTTAACCTATTAATATCTTCATTATCACTACTATTAAACATAGTCCAGGCAGTTGTTTGAGGATGTATAACAAGAGTATCATATTGTGTTTTACCTTCAGTAAGCAACATACCTATTCTGCTCATACTGTCAACAAATAAATCATACTTATCCCACCATGGTTGTTGATAGTAAAGAGAAGCTGGGAAATCCCTTTTTCTTATGCCACGAATGCTATATGCTGACAAATGAGTACAAAGTAAATTAACACCTCTTACCATTTGTTGTTCATATATATTCCTAAGCTCTTCAAAGCTGACATTCCAACCGCATAGTGCGAAGCTTTCAGTGAGAACTTGTTTTTTACCCGTTTGTGCAGCCACGGAAAAAACCTGCAACGGTAATAGTTTATCGACATCATGCCTGCCCAACCAGTCAACACCCGGAATGTGAAAGTATTCATAGGATGGCATAACAGCACCATTTGATGTTAGTTGAATGAGCAAGTTTTCCTCAAGCACCATATGACCCGTAAGTTTAATATTATGCTCATCACACCATTCATAAACCTGTTTTGAAAAGCTTTCAACAAAAAGCTTTGTAACAAGCCGCCAAAACTTTATTCTGTTAACAGAACTTGTTTTGCTATCAAAAAATAAATCGTAAATTATATCTTCAATATTCTCTCCATATTCTTTTTTATATTCATCAGGCAAAACAAAACTCCATGGAACACCATTTCTTGAAAGTTGTGGTTCGTCGGTAAAAACACCTTCGATTTCATTACCAAACTTTTCATAATATGGCACATATATTTCATCAATAAACGCCTTAACAACATCCTTGTCCATTAAATCAACATAAAAAGGATTAACCTCATAATAAAAGTGATAACCATTTATATTCGCTATTGTGTTTTCTGTTTGTTCCTCACCTTTTGAACATCTTAAATACTTTTGCTGATATTTAATCCCTTTACCATTGATTTTACCAGAGCCAAATCCGCTGGGCCAACCGTTTTCATCATAAACCCATGGCTTCATATTTAACCTTCTGCCCTCGGATACACCCACCGAAATATTATCAAACCATTCCTTACCCATATATTCAGTTTGAAGACCGCCTCGGGCATGCATAAAATAACCACCAAAGCCTGCATTGTTCATAATATGTATCTGTCTTTTAGTTTCTTCAGTATCAAGCCTTTCATTCCAAGACCAAAATGGTATAGGACGATATTTTTTATCAACATATTTAAAATCCACAAAATTCACCCTTTTGATAGTTATTATTTGAATTTTTATAAAAGCCAATATGCCTCAATAAAATGACATACTGTATGAGATGCATATTTACTAAAATCAATGCTTTTTAGCACCTTTTCAAAGCCTTTCAACTGATAATCAGGAACACTCCTGTTTGGACATATTGCCTGAATAGCAATTTCATTAGCTACCTGTCTTAAACATTTATAACCATCCCAGCAATCATCCGGTTTTTCCGGTCTATAATATGGCATATCACCAAACGGCTTTCCATACATATACCAACAATTCAAATCACGCCACTTAGGCATAAGCATTTCTATGCTTTCCTTATAATCATCGATAGAATCTGCATATTTAATAATAGTGTCATCAGATTTATCCGCAACAAATTCTAAAAGCTCTAAATATTTCAACTTATACTTATCATCAGACTCATAATCATATAGCAAACGCACAGATAACTGCATTTGCATCAAAAACGTAAATTCTATTCTTTTATTCATTAAAAATGCCTTTTCTATGCCCCAATCACGAATGTCTTTGTAATAGTTATACCATTTTTCATCGCAACTAACTACATATGCAGCCATATAAATCATATGTAATCTAAGAGATTCATGACAATCTACATCATCGCCAAACATAGTACATACCAGGGGTTCCTTACCATCGCTTCTCAATATAGCATAATTATTTTCAGTTGTAATATCAGCATGGGCTCTTTCCGCAAAATCAACAAGTGCTTTTGATATCCACACTTTTTCTTCGTTGTCACACATATCAGAGTTATAATATTTCAACAATCCGTACACGCAATGAGTATATTGGTCACGAGAAGAATTGAAATAATAACTTTTTCCGTCAACCGGTGAAACACTTCTTGCCAAAAATCCTCTGACACCCGAGACCTCGATACACAACTTAATACCCTTCAATAGTTTTTTAGCATATAATTTCATATTACTGTCTTTAGTTTTTTCATAGCAGTTTATTACTGCCTCAAGTACCTGACCTGCTGAAATCATCGAATCCTCCATACCGGTATTCCAGCCACACGGATTAGGTATTTGAAGAGCAATTTCCTCCGGCGTTGGTAAATCACATATATTACCATCATTTTCGTAGCTTGTCAACACGTCATATATTAACCCGGTTGGTTCGTAGTAAAGTTTGTTAAAAACATAATCTAATGCTTTTTCAATTGTCTTTCTCATTAAAACCATCCTCCAAAACTCATTCAATAATGCCCAAGCTATATTCTTTTAAAAATTAATGACATCATTAATTTTTAAACTTTATCTCAAATACAACAGCAGTATTTGGTTTCATATTAACAGATACACCAAACTCGCCATTAGTTATTTCACAACACTGATTGTTGTTAAACACTCTCGAAAGTTCAAAGCAATCAAACTTAAATTCTCCAAACGATTCGTGCGGTACACAATTAATCGCAACAACAATTCTTGTACTTTCATCAACAATATGCTCTGTATACGAAATATGCGGATTGTTACAAATAACACTCTTTTGATTATTTCTGTGTTTAAGCATTTTATGATAAAACTTATAGTAGTGCGTTTCCTCATCGCCACTTATTACACAGGGTTTATTACTGGCGTCAATTTCGATAGGATAAGCCATAAAATAAACGGTGCCTTTGCCATATTTGTTTTCTGTCATTACTGCATTACCCTTATCATCAGTTGCCAGAGCCTTGGCGGTTGTAACCTCTGTGCTATATCTATACCGCGGACACATATGGATAATTTCATCCTCCACTGATATATCAATCGGTTTTGAAACCTTATTTCTGTATGAAATATTTATACCAAAATACTCATTTAATGGTTGCAACATACCATCATCAACAGACACATATAAAACTGAGCCATTTTCAACATTTTTCATAATATCAACTAAAATATGTTTTGGAATTTCTCCAATCGAAGGTATAATATACATATTTGATTTTGGTATTTCATCAGTAATATTACAAAATTCAATATCAATTCCTGCCTGTTTAGAAAGCATAAATGTACCGAAGGCAGGTCCCCAGGTTCCTGTTCTTTGAGTGCTGATACATACACCATCTACTATTCTTTTGGGCAATCTATCATATTCAAAGTTATCCAAAAACTCTGTAAAAGCTGTAATAGCATTAAGAACAGGCTTTGCAGAACAATCACTTTTAAACAAACCAAGTTCACGCTCAACAGCGAGCCAATCATATGGTGCGTGATTTAACTCTGTCTGGTCAAATGCACACCACCATAGCATTCCGTGGCAATTGTGTGACCACAACAAATAAAGCATCGTATTTACATACGCACCTACATTTTTATCACTTGCAATCATCGGGCCAAGCGAGCCTGCTTCTTCGACAAAAGCAGGCTTTCCGCTCCATCCCCTATACATTACCGTTTCGGCCACCGCGTGCATTACTGATTTGTTTTCTGTTAAAGGATCTGTATCACAAAGCGGTGTAAATATAGGATAAGGATGTGTACATAAAACATCGAGAATTTCGCCTAAATCCTTTGGATTATATGCACGTTCAGGAAATGTAGCGTGCATTCCTGATATAACAGGTCGGATATTGTCAATACTTTTTATAGCACCGGTTATAGTACTAACCCACCAATATGCTCTGTCTCTATCACCTATGTCACCCAAGCAATTGCATTCATTCCCCAAATCCCAAGCAACTATTGCCTTATAATCTTTAAAATGCTCTACCATGTATTTTACATATTTCAATTCCCATCTTACAGCAACAGGATCAGTTACAAGATTTCTTCGTTCCAAAAATGGTGGTACAAAAATCCTGCCGCTCATCCATCCAGTTAAAATACCAACAATTAATTTTATATTGTATTTTTCTGCCGTGTCGCAAAAATACTCAAATCTATTAATCATTGTTTCAGAAACTCCGGCAACACCTTCCTTGGTAAATGGCACTCGTTCTTCACCATAACATATATCTGATGAATTGCCATATACTAAAGATATAGGTTGGAAATCAGACCATAAAGGAAATACTCTCAATGTTTTAATGTTAGCCTCACTCAATAATCTTAAATCATTCTCAACTATATCAGGACGCCAATCCTTCCACATATTTGTTCCTGCGTGAGATGCCCAATAATTACAACCGGTAAAAAATACACCATCTTCAAACATACCTAAACCTCATTTCTTGTAAATTAATTCATTACAATACATATAAACACCAGCAGTCCACCCCATCATTTCAGGTGTTCCATATTCAGATGAAACCTCAAGGCTGCCATTAACCACATTATATTTTTCCCACAAGCTGCCTGTTGCTTCAAAAACCCTCTCAATTACACTCATATATTTTTTCGCGATTCTCTTTGCATCTTTTTCATACCCATAATTAAGTAAAGCATTAATAACAATGTAATGCAACGGTGCCCAGCCATTTGGATAATCCCATTGAAAATTACCGAAAATTTCATTTTGCTGACAAGCACAAATACCATATTCATATTCCAACAAATGTAATTTTTTAACTGTTTTTTCGGCTTGCTCTTTAGTAGCCACTTCTGCCCACAATGGATAGAACGAGGCACAAGAAAAAACATCCGAGTGCGTTTTGGTTTTAAAATTATAATCAAAAAAAGCTTCACCATTATATAACAAATCATTCATAAGTTTTTTTCTTTTATATGCACACTCCAGCCAATAATTTTCCTCATTTAAAGACAATTCTTTTGAAAAATAAGCAAAGTTTTTTTCATATATATAAAGATTGCTATTTAAATCAACCCATAAATAATCCTTTTGTCTTGTAGCTGTTCTTGGATTAAAGTCCCACCCGCTTTCAGCATCAATCATTACGTTTTGAACCACATCTTCTACATCCCTGCCATGAAAACTTAAACTTGTCCTCTCACAAACAGCCTTATATGTTTCAAATATATTTTCATTAAATATGTCGTAGCTATATTGATTTAATCCTGTAGACGTATTACGTTTGTTTTTCCAAAATTGATACTCCTTCTTCAGCACATCATATGCTATTAAAAGCCATTCTTTATCCTTTGCTTGCTCATAAATATCAGCTACCAACATTGATAAAAAAGGCGGTTGTGACCTATTAATCATACTAAATAAATTACTGTTTGGCATAAAACCATATCTGTTTACCAAATACATCATATTATCCGCACAATTTTTTGCTAACGGCAATTGATCACATATTATCAATCCCTTACAGGCAAAATAGGTATCCCAATAATAAAGTTCCTGAAATGAATCTTTAATAGAAGGGACGATAAAAGGGTATGGCAAACCAATTCTTCTTTCATCATCCTGCTTTTGAACTCGTATAGTTTTTAACCAGTTTTCATTTATATATTTTATAACATCATTTCTTATCATAAATACTGTCCTTACATATTCTTTTTATTTCATAATTAACCCTTTCTCTAAGCTGCAAGATGTATTCCGCTGACTTTGGATAATTATCAAACTCAATTTCAAAATCCAATCCATACTGAATAAATTTCACAGTGTTTTCTTTTCCAATATAGCTCTCCAAAAGCTTTAAAGCTCTGATATCTTGCAAAGCCTCTTTAAACACCTTAAGTCTTATAGACTCAATCGGTCCATCTGTGCCGGGATATACAGAATAGCAATCGCCTGACGGATACATCATACAAGCATCACTAACGAAATAAGGATTAACAGAGAATTTTGACCAAAATGCATTGTAGAAATTATATCCCCAGTGCAAAAATCCTTTTATATCATATTTATAAAGTTGAATACCTATAATTCTGTTTCTGTACGATGGCATTGCAAAAAAACGATTGCTTACTTTTTGGTTTTGACAACAACAGTAATATGTCCATATTTCTTTTATGTCTTTTTCTAAAAATAGATTTATTGCGTTGACAGCCGGAATGGGATAATCAACTATCCCCTCATCGTAATATTCAATATGCGATACTGCATCAATAACCTTATATCCGGAAAGATATTTTGAAACCAACTCCTTGCCTGCCTTATATACGTCAAGACATTTTTCGTTAGGTTCATCAGATATATGAAAATATGTATTTTTATCGATTTTTTCGTTCTTTAAAAAATCTGACAACGCCGGCAACATTGCTTTTAAAAAGTCTTTGTATGATTCTGAATCTGACGAAACATCCCATCCGAATATTTGTTTTTTTACTCCATCAACATCAGCAATAATCTTGGGTGTGGCTTTAGCTCCCCATTGTGTAAACAGATGCGCCATTTCAAAATATTCAACACCACATTTTTTGCAAAGTCTTATCCACTTTTTTAAGTTTGTAAAATCAAAAGAATACACATTATTTTTTAAATATACATCAATTAATTGAACAGTAAGTCTCTCTCTGCCAACCTCGGTGTCTAATGGCGGTGTAAATATTGGTGTTAATATCATATTAATTCCATTATCTACAGCCATTTTTATAAATTTTTCAACCAATTGCCAAAACTTTTTAGAAAAAACCTTAACACCATAATAATTTGCAATGCAATCACTATGAAACCATTGTGTGTAAATAAGCTCCTGTTTTGGCAAAACAGCATCTATAACCTCCAATTCAAAATGCAACGTTTGTAAAAAATCATCTGCGTAAAAGCTTATATCAATGGGATAAATTCCGCTATCAACATTCTCATCCAAACAAACACTTATCCACAGTGATGAATACTTATTACAACATGCTAAACACCCTAAAATCTCGTCATTACCCATAGGAAATAAAGCGTCAGGAAATAGCCCCGACTTAGTTGTAATATAGTCATCATCTACAGCCATACCATAAGTAGGTAACGCTGATGGAATGTGAACTACATTTTTTATTGTAATATAGTTATCTATAGGTGATTTCAGTTCAACCTTTAATGGCACGCGTTCTTCATCATAGCAAGAATAAGCAATTTGATACGAAAATTCCTCTCCTTTTAGCACTGACGCTTTTGTATAATCCTTAGCCAACGGTTTTTCATCTAAAAACACTTTCTCAAGTGACGATAACTGTTTCAAAAATACTTTATGCATTTTACTTCCTCCTCACATTATTCTTTTACAGCCCCGTTAGTAACACCCTGAATAAATTGTTTTTGGAAAATCAAAAATGCAAACATCATGGGCGCGACAGTAACAAAGCATGTTGCAGAAATCACAGAAGTATTTGGAATATCCATAATTGAATTTGCAAGCAGAGTTCCTGAATACTGCGAATTTTTCAGCATTTGAACGTATTGTAGTATGTTTTGCAAAAACATTTGTAGTGGATATAGTTTTGTATCAGTGATGTAAATCAAAGCCTCGTTCCATGCATTCCAATACCCAAGTGCCATTTGAAATCCAATAATAGCTATTGGTGTAGCCGCCATGGGTAGAATAATTCTTATGAGAATATCAAATTCATTCGCACCATCAATCTTTGCAGCTTCCTGAAGAGAATATGGAATATCACTCAAATACGTCCTCATAAGAAATACTTGCATTGGTGCAGCAAGTCCGGGCAAAATCATTACCCAAATATTATTAGTCAAATGCAAATACTTTGAAACAAGTATATATGTTGGTACCAACCCGCCTGAAAAAAGCATTGTAAAATACAAAAAGAATGATACCTGTCTTCTATATAAGAATCTTCTGTTTGACAAAGCGTATCCTGCAACAAAGGTAAGCGAAATGTTAACCAATGTTCCCACTATGGTAACAAACAAGGTTACACCAAATGCTCTTATAATACGCATAGGATATTCAAATACCGCCTGATAAGCAAGCAAATTCGGATTTCTTGGAAATATACTGACTCCAAACTTAACAAGTTCTTCCCTGGACTCTAAAGATGCGGAAATCAATAATATAAATGGCATAACACAAGATACGCAAAAAACAAGCATAAATATGTGAGCGACTGTTTGTGTAACTGTATTTTTTTTCATAATTTATGTATCAACCTTTCTCAATATAGACCAAAACTCGAGTCATATTTTTTTGATATTGCATTTGTGATAGTAATCAACACAAATCCTACTAATGACTGAAACAATCCGACTGCAGCACCCATAGACAAGCTGTTATCACCTTTTAGTGCACGGAAAATATATGTATCAATAACATCTGTTGTTTCAAGAAGAATTGTGTTGTTAGAACCGGGAAGAAAATAGAACATACCAAAGTCCGCTCTGAAAATATTACCTATTGATGCAATTGTTTGTAACACTATCATTGGTATCAAAAACGGAATCTGAAGCTTAATCATTATTTTCAAGTTGCTTGCTCCATCCACTTTCGCAGCTTCATATAGCGACACATCAGTTCCGATTAGTATTCCAAAATATATTATGCTGTAATACCCACCTAATTTCCAAATATTGATGACAGGAAATATAATTCTCCAGATCCATGGCGTAGTGTAAAACGAAAATTTAACCCCAAATACTTCAAGTACTTTTGTAAGCAAACCTGTTGTACCAATAATATTTTCCAGAAGCAGCGATACAACAACCCACGATACAAAATATGGGAAAAACATTGTAGTTTGATAAAATTTCATACTTTTTTTGTGTTCAACTATCTGATACATTAAAAGTGACATTATAACAGCAAAGGCAGTGCCGCTTACAATCAATGTGAAATTAGTAAAAACCGTATTTAGCAACAGTCTTGTTGCATCATTTGATTTGAAAAAGAATTCAAAATTTTTAAATCCAACCCAAGGACTTTTAAAAATGCCCAGTTCGTAATTCAAATCTTTAAATGCTAAAAAAATCCCGCACATAGGCAAATATGAAAAAATAAACACCTTCAATACCACTGGCAAAACCATAATAGCAAATTGAATATTGTCTTTTTTTATCCCTGACATTTCTTTCTTCCTTAAATTTTTAATATTAATTTTCATTTTATGTCCCCCCTGAGTTATTCAAAATTAATCGGTACCGAAAAACCCACTATAAACATTTTGTCTTCTTTCTCTTTGTATACGCCCGACTTTTCACCAAACAAATATTTTAATCTTTGATTAATATTAACTAACGCAAAACCGCCACTTTTCGACTGATATGTACCATTTAATATTTTTTCAAAAATCCCATCTTCAATACCTGTGCCATTATCACGTACAAATATTTTCAACATATCATCACATACTTTTGCTCTGATTCTTATTTCCGCACATCCAAGTTCTTTTTCAGTAGTGGCATTAATCGCATTTTCCAATAAAGGCTGCAAAGAAAATTTAGGTATTAATACATTAAAAAACTCATCATCGATTTCAATTTTAATATCCAATCTGTCACTAAAACGTTTTGATTGAATTTTTATATATGCTTTCAAAATGTCAAGCTCTTTACTTAGCGGTATGATATCATCTTTAATATCAGTAGCAAAACGAAATAAATCACCTAAATTTTTAATAAGGTCCGCTATCTCCTCTTGGTCTTTTCCCAAAGCTGTCCAATATAAAACATCAAGAGTGTTGTATAAAAAATGAGGATTTATTTGAGCATTCAATTGCTTTATGTGCATCTCTTTTAATTGTGCTTGATAGACATAATTGTCATATATGTAATCATTTAATCTGTCAAACATATCATAAAATCTATTTTGCAAAATATGAATTTCATTTTTTGAACCATTGGGTATTTTTTCGATATTTGAAAAATCAAAATTTTTACTTTCTATATTACTC
>JAZNGX010000107.1:0-18865 GCA_045576675.1 Clostridia bacterium
AAAAAACGAATTAAACTTGATATTTGTATAATTCTCTATACATCTTAAAACTTTCTCGGCATAAGTTTGCATCTTTTCTTCACTGCCGTTGATAAACAGAAGTATTCTGTCATTTTCAAGCCTTATACCCTGAATTGGAAGATTTTCCCCCATTTCTTTGCACACAGCACTGATTATGTAATATTTAAAATTGTTTCTTTCTTTTTCAGTATCATAACGCAAACAAAATTCTTCATAATCATCAATTTGGAGCAACATAAGAGAAATCGGCTTTGAAAAATCAATACCAAGCTCCATTCCATTATAAACTGTAGTTATATCAAACACATTGGCAGAAAAAACTGTCACACTCAATAAATTTTCAATAGCAATAAAATCACTTATATCTTTTTCAAAATTACTGTTTTCAGTTATAGTGCGAAGCTTAATCATTTCAACTTTTTTTACAAGGATTTTTGACACATAGATAACAATCGCTATTATAATTATAACCATTATTAACAATATAAATACATATAAAATTTCCTGCTGTAAATTCAGATGATCAGCAATAGAGTTTTCAGATATACCAAATACAAAATAACGACCAAGCATTTCTTGGTAACCGCAATAAAACATCCAGTTATGACCATCTTTTTTTATTACTTTATAACCATTTTCTTCATCAATTATGTCGATAATACTTTTGCCATCAAAAAAAGCACTGTTACCATAATATATTTTTCCTGTTTCATCTGTTATCCATAAATGGCCATCATTATAGAAAGCTATATTGCTAAAAATATTACTGAATTTACTAAAATCAATTTTAACAATTACAGCATTATCAGAACCGTTAAAAGGATAATATACAACATACGAAACGTTTGAAAAGCTCGTTTCATCAACATCTATAATAAGGTCAAAATTGTTTTTATGATTACGCTTTTCGAGCAAAGCTTTAATGTTTTTCTCACTTATGTAATCAAAACCGTTCAGCATTTTGTCACTGTACAGCATTTTTGTTGCATCATTATAAATATATATTAAATCTGTGTACTGTGCTTCTCCTTTATATAATCTGAAGCTTTTTATAATGTCACTTATTTCGTCGCTGTTAAGACCGTCTCCTATCCATAACTTACTTATATCACTATCCATACTTATGCGTATAACCATATTACGATAATCATTCATTAGCTGCTCTGTATCAACAATTACTTTTTCTACACTTACACCTGCATAGTATTTAAAAATTGCCCTTAAATTATAACTGAATGCACCATACGACATTACATATTGAATAAGTGTAACTATGAGCAAAACAGTCGTTGCTGCAATCAATGCCATATTCTTGTAATTGTTTAAAAAAACATATAAATTTTTAAATAGTTTGTTTTTTAACACAGCTCCATCATCCTTTCCATCAAAACAAATTCAGTGTTTTGATATGATAAGAACAGACACAATCTCCCATTTAATATTAAAAAATCAAAGTTATAGTTCCTTTTTACAGTAAATATATACTAACATATTTAACTTAATTTGTTCAATATAAATTATTAAACAATTTTATTAAAAATTTGTTGTATAAAGCAAGTTTCCAATATATAATCACTGTTTAGCAGTTGTTTTTATCCGATAAGAACCAGGAGCTATTCCTATATAACGCTTAAAAAAGCTGTTGAAATAATATTCATTTGCAAAACCCAGGCAAGCACTGATTTCTTCAAGAGAAATATTTGAGTTTTCAAGATAATTCTGTGCCTGTTCTACTTTGGTTTTGTGTATGTACTTAAGCAATGTCATCCCGGTTTTATTCTTAAATATTCTGTTAAGATACTTCACATTAAAATGACAGTAATGTGCAACATCCTGACATGTTAAAAAAACAGAAGGATTGTCTTTAATATATTGTTTAACAGCATCTATACGAGAATCTGACTGATATTCTGACACATTCTCATTTCTCTCATCGATATTAACCGAACGCATAATGCGGCATATTAATTCCAAAATACAGTTCTTAATAAGAGGCATTGAAAAAGCACTATGTAAGTCAGCTTCCTCAATTATTGTTTCAAAACAAGTTTTCATTTTGCTGTCAATTGCAAAAACACATACTCCTTTTTTCGAAAAATGTTCGAAAAGTGGATGCATTGGTTCACAATTAAATGTCAGACATAGTTTTTTCATATCATTAGTATATGATGCAATTGCGTGGCTTGTATTAGGTGAAAACACAATTCCGTGCCCGGCAGATATATGATATTTGTTATTTATTGTAGTTTCATATTCTGTTTCTCCTGATAATAAAAAATGTATCTCAAAAAAAGAATGTTGATGTTTTTTATTACTGAATTTCTTTTTATTGTTAACAGTAACTGAGTTAAACCAGAGTACTCTTATCGGAACAGGCTCATTAATGTCAGGAACACGAAGTCTGTTCAAACGGTTTGCACGAGTTTGTGTGTAGTTTGATAAAATCAAAGTTATCACCTCTGAATTTATTGTAACACAGCAGTAATTAAAATGCAACAAAAGTGTCAAATTTATAAAAAATAGTATCACTAACTAATTGTGTTTAACATAAAAAAAGTTTAAACTTTACTGAGGAGGTATTTGTATGAGTAAATTATGGGGATTTGGAACCTCTGCAATAGATTTTAGAATTATAACTGCAGATTACGGAATTGATTATCGCGATAAGCTATTGGCACAACAAACAATTTGTATGGGCGGAGGTGCTGCAGCAAATTGTTTGGTACAAGCCTCTCGTTTGGGCGGAAATGTTGGATGGATAGGCAAGCTTGGCAACGATATAATCGCTGATAAAATAATTGAAATGCTCGAAAGCGAAAACATTAATTGTTCACACATCATCCGTACCAAAGAGGAATGTTCACCGTTTAATGTAGCAATATATTCAGGCGAACAAAAGCGACGTGTCGGTGGTTTTTTACTGCCTAATTCACTTTCTAAAGTAAATGATGATGATTTGGACTATTTTATAAAACCTATGTCTGCTGGCGACTGGCTTGCAATTGAAATTGGTGAAATACCTGTAAAATATTGTATAGCTCTTGCACAAAAAGCAAAACAACATGGTGTACATATTGCGTTGGATGTTGATTTGGATCCGATTAAGCAATGTCAATCAAATAAAGAAGAAATTGATAAATTATTCAAATGTGCTGACTTGCTTATTCCTAACATAAATTCATTATCATCTGTGTACAATGAAAGCAATCCTGTAAGCTTGTGCAATATATTATACGAAGAATATCGTGTACCTGTAGTCATAACTGCCGGAAGTGACGGTGCGTATTACATAGATGATGACGGACAACACGGACATCAATCTGCAATGCCTGTCGAGGTTAAAGACACGGTTGGTGCCGGAGATGCATTTCACGGTGGCTTGTTATATGCTATATCGGATGGTAAAGCTTTGTCAGATGCAGTTTTGTTAGGCACCGCTTGTGCAGCATTAAACTGTACTGTATTTGGTGCCCGTGAAGGTATGCCTGATATAAATCAAGTAACAAAGGAGATTAAATTATATGGCAAATAATAAATTACAAGAATTATGCATACGCTTTCCCGGATGTAAGCCAAATGGATGTCTACGTTTAGGAATTGGAATTTCTTCCACAGTAGGCAACGAACTATTAAAAATTACCAAAAATAAAATATTGATTATAACTGACAAGACCATTGTTAACCTGAACTTACATAACGGTATTGTCCAGTCATTACAAGAAAACAACTTAGAATATGATGTTTTTTGCGATATTCAACCAGAGCCTCACATTGAAACAATGGAGTTGTTGGAAAACTCATTATTCAACTGTAACTATGGTGCAATAATTGGTTTGGGCGGCGGTAGCGCCCTCGATGTTGCAAAATTAGCAGCAGTAATGGCATATATGAAATGCAGTGCAGTTGAAATTTTTGATAATCAGGATAAAATCAGCGGTTCACTTCCTACAATTTTAATTCCTACCACCTCAGGTACAGGAAGCGAAGTCAGTCCATATTCAGTTATGGCACAAGGAGACAAAAAGCGTTTTATATCATCAACTCATTTGTATGCCGATATAGCATTAGTTGACCCTGCATTAACCATTACTATGCCGTCCAAAGTAACAGCAACAACAGGTTTGGATGCACTGACACACGGTGTAGAAGGTTCAATCGGCAAAGACAATCCATACACCCGTGCAATGATGCTCCAATGCGTTAAGTTAACATTTAAATATCTTCCGCGCGCTGTTAAAGACGGCAATGACATGGAAGCAAGATATTATATGTCTTTAGCATCTGTATTGGGAATGCTTGCATATACACAAGGCGGTGGATTGTATGCGCACAGTATGTCATATATTCTTACAACAAAGCACAAATGTCCTCACGGATTAGGTTGTGGCTTAACATTACCATATACACTGCAAATGAACAAACCACACATTACTGATTTACTTAATGACATAAGCAAAGTAATTTCACCTGACAACGTTGCTTTAACTGACGAACAGGTAATTGAAGAATTTATGAAATTAGTTAATACTGTTGGAGTGCCAACAAATTTTGCAGACATTGGTATAAGCGAAGATGAATTGGATGGTTTCGCAGAATGTCTGGTCAACCAATATTACAGGGTATTAAACCCTATAAAATTAACTGTTGACAGTGCAAAAACATTAATGCATGCAATGTATGAAAACACACTTGCATTTAATATAAATTAAAATAAGAAAGGATGAAAAAAATGAAAATTTATGGAGCAGGTTCTTTGGAGGATATTCGCATTTGTACAGAATTAGGTTGTGCAGGAATTTTAACAAATCCTCAAGGTTTTGATGTCTATTACAAAGGAGAAATGACATTAACAGAAATAACACAGGCAATTCTTGATGCCAGCGGCGACTTACCGGTATTCATTCAAATTCATGGTGAAAACGCCGATGCTATTGTTGAACGTGCACACGAACTCAGAAAGCTTTCTGACCGTGTTAATATGAAAATAATTGGTGATGAAAAAGGCTTTATAGCTATTCGTCGTCTGCAGCAAGAGGGCATAAATTGTATTGCTACATGTGTATTTTCAGTATCTCAGGCAGCAATTGCCGCTATGGTTGGTGCTTATGGTATTTGCCCGTTTATGTCACGTGCAAAAGAAATCGGTATTGACCCGTGTAAAGTAATATCTAACATAAAAAGCTGTTATCGTGATATGGAAAACCCACCAATAATTTTCGCAGTAAGCCTCAAAGGCGTTGGCGATATCGATGATGCTTTTGCAGCAGGTACAGATGCAATCGCTTTGCGTTATCCATTATTAAAACAAATGATGGGACACGTACTGACATCAAAAGCAGAAGCATTGTTTGCTAAAAACTGGGCAAATGTAAAAGGCGAAGATGTTACTTATATGGCAGATAAAATCAAGCTTGAAGGTATTGCAGAATAATAACAGAGAAGAGGAATTTTTACTATGAACAATGTGGCACACGGTGTTTATCCCACAATGATAACACCTTTCACATCAGATAACAAGGTTGATTACCATGCTGTAGAAAAAATCACACAATGGTATGCAGACAATGGTTGTGAAGGCGTTTTTGCAGTATGCCAGTCCAGTGAAATGTTTTATCTGGATTTACATGAAAAGATTAATATAGCTAACAGGGTAATTAAAGTTGCAAAATCGCAGGCAATACCAATGAGTGTTGTTTGTTCAGGTCATACTTCAGATTCTATTGAAGCTCAGGCAGAAGAACTAAATGCCATGATTGAAACAGGAGCAGATGCAGTTGTATGGGTGAGCAACCGACTTGACCAAAATAACGAAGGTGATGCAACGTGGCTTAAAAATGCCGAAAAGCTTTTAAGTAAGTTGCCAACTGATGCTATGTTTGGAATTTATGAGTGTCCTGTACCATACAAACGCTTGTTATCAAAAGAGATTTTGAAATGGTGCAAAGATACAAACAGGTTTTTATTTATTAAAGATACTTGCTGTGATCCGGATTTATTATGCGAACGACTAAACCTGCTTAAAAATTCAAACGTAGCTTTGTTTAACGCAAATTCACAGACATTACTCCACAGCTTAAAACACGGTGCAGCAGGTTTTTCAGGCATTATGGGTAACTTCCATCCGTCGCTTTATGTATGGCTTTGTCGTGAATTTAAGTCACAACCTGAAAATGCAGAACATCTGCAGCAGTTGCTAACTATGTGTTCATTTGCAAGTATGTCATATCCGGTTACTGCTAAGTATTATCTGTCTGAAAATGGCATTCCAATGGATTTGCATACACGCACACGTAATGCCAACGAATTAAACTCTTATCAAAAAATGGTTGTTAACCAGATGGGAAAATTGACAGACCGTGTTCGTCAATCACTCAATATTCAGGAATATTTTTTAAAGCATAATGATTACTTTTGTAAATAGCATCTTTAGAAGTTACACTATATGATAGATTAGAACAGATATTCACATACTTTAATTTCCCAAAGTGTCGATATTATTCTATGATAAAATATTCGGTTTTTAGAGGGCAGGAATAGCCAGTTTTGTGCTTTCCTGCCTTAACTGCAATATAGCAACGTCAAGGGGGCTCCTCATTTTAAGCTGTTCATTTCACTCTTGAAAACGGAGATAAATTCATGTTATAAATCAAAAATGATTTTTCGTTTTCACAACTATGTAAAATTCCAATTGAAAATCATTCAAACAGTATGTTGTGGCTGTGCGTGTATTCAAAAAACTAATTTCTTATAATAAGTTTTTTCATCTGATAGTATTTTTATGTCTGCTCTATGAAATACAAGTAACACTTCCGACAATTAGAGCAAGTTTCATTTGAACTAATACCACCAGACATAGATGAAATTTCAGTTCTTTTTATCTCCAATGATTCTTATTTAATACTCTCGTTTATTCCTGCCTTTTGTATATATCTTTTTACACCTTTTTTACCACCAAACCACTGTCATTACTGGTTTTTTAATAGATGTGTGGATTCCATACCACAGGAGGTCGGAAATTCCAACCTCCAGAAGGCAGTTTTGAAGACACTTATAAGTTATAGAAGATATCTTTAAGCCGCTCAACTTATGGATGATTTTTTTGCAAATAATCTAAAATATTCAAAATTGCAACTGCATACAAGCCGACAGTTCTTCCCCAAAACTGTCCTGAAAGCCAAGTTGTTTCATCGCCCCATTCCAGTTCCTTCGCTTCATCCCAGCCATGGTAATAAATCCCATTATTTTATGGTTTATATCCCGTTCTCTTAGTATTATATCTCCAAAACGTTCCGCATACATAACAGATAGTTATCCTTAAAAAAGGGGTACATACATTGTCTTGTATTAGCAATATAAACAGTCCAAGAATATGTCCGCACACCCTATCACAAACAGGAAACACGAAATTACACTTTATAGTCAATCAACTTTCAAAGTAGGCTAATTACCAAAGAAATGTATTATAGCCTTTAAGCTTGTTTATTGCTTCTGCAAAAAAGAAATCAGAATAAATCATTGTAAGGTGATATCCTCCATTATAACGTTCAGAGCCGTGAGTTATAATTGCATCTGTTTCTTCTGACCAGTCAGCAAACTTTTCTGTAATTGCCTTTATTAATCTTAGCGCAGCATTATAGTACATTGCACTTTCATATTTTGGAACAACCCTTGAAAGCTCTATAAGTCCGCACGCAGCGATTAAACCTGCAGAGGCATCGTACAATATTGGAGCTTCAGGACTTCTGAAGTCCGATTTTGGAAGATAATCATCGCAGCAAGCGGCGATAAAGTAATGGGCAATTTTTTTGGAAGTGTTAAGATAACGTTCTTCTTTTGTATGTATATAACTCAACACATAGCCATATAATCCCCACGCCTGTCCTCTTGACCACGACGAATCTGTTTCCATTCCCTGACCGCCAAGTATAGCATTTACCTCGCCTGTTTCAGGATCATAATCCACAATATGGTTTACAGATCCATCCTCACGAACATGATTTTTTATTGTTTTATCTGCATGACTCATTGCAATGCTTTTATAACGATTGTCACCTGTTTCCTTTGATGCCCAATATAACAATGGAATATTCATCATACAGTCTATTATGGCGTAACCCGGCACATCACCATTCCACGCTCTTATATATCCACCTTTAAGATTATATCTTGCTGATAGTAAATTTGCAGCATACATATTTCTTACATATGAATTTCTGTTGCCTGTGAGTCGGTAATCAGCTCCTGCTGAAAGATGCCACATAAACCCAACATCATGATGAAGACCATCATAGTGTTTTAACGCATCGTCAAGAAGTGTTTCGGCATATTCCGCAGTTTTTTTGTATTCCTCATTTTTAGTACCATCATACATTAACCACATAAGACCGGGCCAGAAGCCATTTGTCCACCATGAAACGTCCTTTTCAGCCATATTGTTAAAAACGCCGTCAACCGTTGTGTAAGGAAGCTTTTCGCGCGCACGTACAGCAACCTTTGAAAGCTTATTATCTAATTTCCCCCAAATTTCGTTTATCCATTTTTCATCGATTATACTCACTAGTACTGCTCCTTTAAATTCATATTATTAACAAATCCTTTTAGTATCCAATTCATATCATTTGGATATTGCTTAAGCTCATCTCTCCATGCATTCTCCCATTCCAAAGAATAGTAACCATCATATTTATTTGCCATAAGCAATGAAACAATTTCATTTATAGGTACCTTACCTTCACCAATAGGTGTGTATTTCCATGATATCATATCGGGGTTATCCCATGGTTTTCCATCCTTTATGTGTATATGCTCAATATATTTTCCAATATTAGCATACGTTTCGAAAATTTCTTCAAATGCTTCAAGCGGATGCATGATATCCCATATAATACCAAGCTGCTTACTACCAACCTCATTTATTAGTGTTTTAAGTACATCACCTGTTGAATACTCATTATGTGTTTCAACCCAAACCTTAACATTATGACACGCACCATAATCACAACCGGCTTTAAGCATTTTTACAATTCCGCTGTGGTCAAGTTGTTGACGAGGCTCGTCTTTACGACTATAAAAATTACCCAAGAAAACACGCACGGCAGAAGCATCAATTAGAGCGGCCGAATCAATGGATGAATACAAGGCATTTAACACATTTTCATCCCAACGTTTGATGCACACACTGCTTGCAATATCAGATATTTTTATGTTGTTTTTAGTCAAAGCCTCCAAATCCGACGGCATTTCACCATTTATTTGTCTTAACTCTATAGCTGATATCCCATATTCTTTACACAGCATAGCTATTTGTGTAAAATTAAGTTCAGGACAAGGCAAAGTGCTAAAACATAACTTCATTAACCTTCACACTCCCTATTAAAAACTTTTTATTAAATTTTCTACCTGTTCACGTGTTACATCAGGGTTAGACGTTCTGTAATAAAACATTTCATAATTGCCGACTGTATTTAAAACCTTTTCAAAATCTGAAAAACTGCCAAACACCTGCGCTTTTTTCCCGTGCGACACAATGTCGTTATAAACTTCGTGCCAATGAAATCCGTCAGGCTGACCTGCGCCTGCAACCCATTGAACCATCTTTATTTCAGGAATTCCAAGAATACTGTTCAAAGATTTAAGATTTCCAATTCCGTCAAGATGATATGTTGCATTACCAAGCTTATTTGCAGTGGTTTTAATTTCGGGCAAAGCAAATTCAGTAAACATATCATTGCTTATCATATATCCAAAATCGCATTGAAGTATATAGCTTTTTTCTCTGCTATATAACGAGTTCCAGTCAGTATAACCACAGTTTCCCGGCATAAGCACTTCTTCAATATCATTGTAGGCTTTATGCCACGCAACCTGTATTTCGTTAATAAGTCTATGTACCTCTTCAGGGTAGTCATAAAGGTCGTACATCAAGGCTTCGCTTGTCCTGAACACAGCAAGCACGTCCAATACTCCGCCAAGATCAGGGAATCCAACTAACACGCTACCATTCCAGCGTTTAACTCCCTCATAGCAAATTTCCATAATTCGTCTTATCCATTTATTATTACTGTCATATTGGATATGCAGGTTTTGAATATCAGGCTCAATTACTTCGGGTTCAAACCATACATTACCGGACGAATTATCTAATTTTGCTCCGCAGAATGCTGCTAATACACCAGGTCCGAAGCATTCAAGATTAAGCATAGGGAAAGCATCGCCTATGTATTCATAATTATCCAGTTCAACATCTATTCTGTCAATAAGCTCTTTCGGACTTATCGAAAAATCATTACAATTAGATTGATTAAGCACTTTAAGTTTAGGACCGGACTTTCCATCAATACTCTTCTTGAGTGCAATTATAGGACGTCCAAGTTTGTTATTCCACCACTTATCGTAAGTTTCTCTCACCTTATGCATACGTTCAGGATTAAAGTTTTTCATTTCGGTTCAATCCCTTCAAATATACTTGAACATCATAATACTCGCCTTTTCTATATGGCAAAATATCACAATCGCAAGGCTTATCATTAACTATGATTTTATCTATACCTTTAGGCTCTGTTACACCATCCTGATAATATGTAATATTATAAACAGCCCCACGGAAGTTTTTGGTTATGCTGCACTTTTCCCATGAAGGCGGAACACACGGTTCAAGCATCAAGCCGTCCACAGTGGGCTTTAAACCAAAAATATAATTAATGATTGATTTTGTTAGCCACTGGCCGCTGGCAGTTCTCCAGCTTTGCCCTGCTTTAGCCTGACGCCTACCTGTAAATTGTGGAAAATATGAATTACACATAATATAAGGCTCACAGAATTTTTCAGCATATTCTTTATTATGCGGCAGCATTTTTTTAAGAGATGATTCTACCCTGTCATTTCTTTTCAACATACTGTCTGCTGCAAGCTTCCATGCCATTGTATGCAAATATACTCCACCATTCTCATGAACCCCCGGCGGTTTTTGTGTAACAGTACCTATAAACGGAAGATATTCATCATACGCAGGCGATGATATAAGCATACCAAGCTCTGTATCAAGCAGCTCATAGCATTTATCCATAGCTATTATATCTTTGTTATCCAAAGAAACTCCTGATAAAACCGCCCATATCTGTGGCAATACGGATATTTGACATTTTTCGCACTCTTTAGATCCTATAACAATATCGTCATCTGTATATGCCACACGATAATACTCACCATCCCAGCCGTATTGGTCTATCAGTCGCTTCATTTCGTTCCCACGTTCTATGCAAGTTGCAACGTCCTCTTTATTACCAACCAGCTCTGCTAATTCTGCAAACATTTTATTTGCCCTGTACCATGCAATAGAAAGCCAGACGCTAACACCTTTGCCTTTAAGCCCGGCCTGATTCAAACAATCATTCCAGTCACCGCCCCATAATTTAATAAGACCATGCAAGCCTTTAAAGCCCCACAAAAAGTCAACTGAAGCCTTTATATGCTGATATATTGTACCCTCTGTACCGTCATTAAACGGCACTATTTCTTCAAGTATGCTTAAATCACCAAGCTCCATTATAAGAGAATGTACTGCAAAGGTAAGCCACACTGTATTGTCGGAAAAATTATTATCCCTTATTGTACCATCTAAAAACGTTCGCGGAGCGTATCCGTTTGAATACTGATATGATAAAATTCTTTTTATTCTCTCTTTTGCCAATACGGGATTAAAAGATGCAAGGCATTCCGAATCGCTTGTTATATCACGATACCCATTATGCCTTACTCTTGCCCATCTGCTTCCAAGATTAGTCTGGTGCTTTGTCCAGTTGAACAAATAATTAAGTTCGTTATCTGGAGTATTGATGGTAACACCTGAAATATCAGCCAGTTTGCCTGATGTCAGCTTGCGAAATTCTTCGCAAATTTTGTTAGTATCAGAAAAATACTTATAACTAATTTCCTTTACCTCTTGCATTGACATTGCCACTCCAATAGCAAAATATAGTGTTTTGCTTTCACCGGGCTGTAAAACAACAGTATTTTCAACAGCAAAACAAGCTTTTTCGCAATATGCTTCGTTATTTGAAAGCTCATCATTTTTCAATCCTGATGGAGTCTGTTCTGTTCCATACGTACCTATAAAGCTGCTTTTTACAGTATCAAAACCTGTTACCTCTTCTTTACTCATTAAATACCCGAACACCTCTGTCTGTACGTCAGAATCAAAGCATGCAAAAGCATTAACTGTAATTGTATTTATCTCATTATGAAATTTCCCTTTTGACGTGTTATACGTCTGCGGCTTTTCTATACCATCTATTTCTGTTTTTACATATGGAATAACCTTTATTGTACGCATTTTACTGTCTTTGTTTGTAACTTTTAACGACCAGAACTCCATATTACCGTCTTCGGGTACAAAAAGCTTATATTCAGTCTCCAATGAATTATACGACATTTTTATTGTAGTATATCCAAGGCCGTGAATACAGTTGTAATCAGCAAAAGCCAAATCAACAGGCAAACCATTTGCAGTCCAACTAAAATCATTTTCATCTTTTAAAAATATACTTCTGTTTGAAACAAGTGGAATTCTGCGTCCAAGCGAATCCTGACAAAAACCCTCTCCGAATCCGACCTGAGATACAAAAGATACATAATTATTATTCCACATATAATTGTACCAGTTTCTTGGTATATCGGGAGTTGTTATTAAAAACTCTGTGCCATTATTAACAAAATGTCCATATGTACTCAATTATATCTCCCCCTCCAAGTGTCTGATTTTATTTTTTAAAGCATATGCAAGACTCATTGATTGCAAACCTGTATGAACATCTGATGCTGTTTCGCCCATCTTTACAGCATCAAAAAATTCTGCATTTTCGTTATAAAAACCGTTTGACAGATAAACTTCACTCTCTTCACCCATTATTTCTTCTACATTTTTGTCAACAAGCTTTAATATACGCCCCGGTGAATCAACAGCACCCCATGAGGGTAATTCGGCGATATAAGTTCTGTCCTTCATTGTAACATCAACTCTTTCAATTACACCGCCACCCATCGGCATAAATGCAAGCTGTGCACATACGCCGTTTTTAAACTCACAGTCCATAAAAATATTATTTATATATTCAGGTTCATCAATAATGTTTTTATAGTTAATATCAGCCGTTTCATACTCACTGCCAGAAAGATATTTTACAAGATCTATACCATGTATGCACGTGGTATAGAAATTCGTGTCTTTTCTTCCGTAACGTACAAATCTGTATGAAATATACTGGATTTCATCACTGTTCTTAATTTCATCTTTGAGAATTTTAATCAGCGGCATATATCTTCTGTTGAATGCTACACGTGCCATTACACCGGCTTTGCTTGCCGCTTTTATAATTTCTTCTGTTTCTTCGGTACAAACACCAGGTGGCTTTTCAAGCATAAGTGGATAACCCATACTTAAAACGTTAACTGCAATTTTTGCCGAAACATGCTCTGATGCCACAAGACATACTGCATCCGGCTTTTCAGTGTTAAGCATTTCTATGTAATCTGTATAGACATTTTCAAACCCAAACTGTTTGGCAAAGCTTTCAACCGCCTCCCTGTTAACGTCGCAACAAGCGCTTAGCACTGTATCTGGATGGAGCATTTTATATTTAACGTAAGACGGTCCGTGACCCTTTTGGCCCATCCAGCCACAGCCTATAAGAGCAATTTTAAAACCCATTTTTATCACCTTTCTTATTTATATTGTATGTGTTGACAAAACATTTATTTATGTGCTATTCTTATTATATCAGAGGAGGGAATAATATTGTTAATTAATAATATAACAAACAAACCCGTTTTTCGAATATTTTTTATAGGTACTATCAGTGCCATTATCATACCGCTTACATTAATAGTAGGTTTTTTGTTTGCACAAAATCATAAAAACTTAGCTGACCATCTCGATAATATCAGTCAGTATGAAATTATGTCCACCAAAGATTCTATTGATATACAGTTCTCGCAGTTTTCTAACGGCATAGGGTACATACTGGAAAATCCAGCATTATGGGACCTTTTGTATGTTGAAAAAACTCCTGCCGCCGAAGCTTTTTTAATGCATGACCTTTCAGAAAGTCTTACCAGTCACGTAAGTAACATTCCTAATATAGAATCAATATATGTCTATATCCCCAACAAAGAGGTAATTATTACAAACTCATCAAAATATAATTTTGAAGATTTTCACGACAAAGATATATTAACAGCTGATTATAAGGATGATTTTACCATTACCGGTCCCCGTACAGTAAATTCAACAAAGTTGTTTAGCTTTGTTGCTAAAATTAATATGTTAAAAAGTGACTCGTATATATATATTTATTTAAACGTTAATTACAACAAATTTTATTCAAAATTAAATTATGATACTTCAAGCACAAAATCGTTTATAATATCTGATGTTTCAGAAAATATTCTGTACTGTAATAACGACAAGTTTTTAAACGAACCATCAGTATATACTGACAAACCACAAAAGCTAAAAATAGGTAATGAAACCTACCGCGCTTACTATGCAAATGCAAATCAACTTCCCGTTACATATATATTGTTATATGACTATAATGCTTATATGCAGCCAATTCATAATTACTATAAATTGGTTTTGTTTATAATATTAATTTCTGTGGCTTTTATAATAGCCATTGCATACTTCTTTTCATCAGTTTTTTACAAGCCAATCAAAAAACTGGCGGAATACATTAATGCAGATGAAATAGAAGGCGAAAATGAATTCGATATTATTGATAATAAGTTTACAAATATGCTTGAACAGCATACAGATCTTATAAAAAAATATGATACCATATTACCATTTTTCGAACAATACTCATTGCACCAACTGCTTAATAATCCTGATCTTGATATTGATATTTTTAACCAAATGGTTGAAACATTGGATTTGCAGTTTACAGTTAAGCAATACTATTTAGCCATAATTGATTACAAACACGCTGAAAACTTAAACGATATAACACATACGTTAAACTCATATAAATCTGATATTCATGTTGAAATGAAATATTTTACAATTAACAGAATCAGAATGGTTTTGATTTGTGCAAGCAACAGTTCTGTAAACCAGATGTTTACATTCTTTGACAAATTAAAAGAAGAGGCTTCCAACAATGGTTTACATATTACTATGGCGTTAAGCGAAGCATTTTCTGATTTATCAATGATCAGTAAATTCTATCAATTGATAAATAAAAAGCTTGATAATCTTGTGTACTCAGAAAAATCCGAGGTTTATGTAGTTGAAAGCAACAATGAACAGCCTCGCAAAACAATTCTTGAAAAAGAATTGGGTAACAAGTTAGCCAAAGAAGTAGTTGCTGGAATGTATGATGAAGCAGCTACAACCCTAAACGAAATCAGATTACTTATAACTGAAAATTTTAAAAACATCGAATGGGTGAAATATATCTACTATGAGTTTGCAACAAATATATTAATTCTATTAGAGGAAGTCGGCATCAATATTGATGAATGCTATAACCTTGATTACAAAGCCGAAATATCAGGTAGTATAGAAGCTTCAAAAACCATCAATGAAACTCATGAGGTTTTGGAAAATTTAATTGAGCAAATCAAACCATTAACCGCCACCTTTAAAGAAGAACAAGCTTTAAAACGTGTAAACAGTATCATTGAGTATATAAACAACAATTACACTAAAGATATTTCTCTTGATGAAATTGCAAGCGTGGTATTTCTTACACCCCGTTATGTAGGAAACCTATTTAAAAAAGCGATGGGTGTAACAATAAAGGTTTACATAACCGAGCTTCGTATGAATCATGCAAGTGAGCTACTGCTTAATACAAACAAACCCGTAAGTGTAATTGCCAATAAAGTTGGCTATAACAATATTCAAAGCTTTTTGCGTGTATTTAAAGAGTACTATCATATGACTCCTACAAACTACCGCAAAAAGCATTTGAACTAATTATTACCAACAGTTTTCAATTTCTTCTCGAACTATTTCAACTGCGCGTCTGGGTTTATTCATTCTTCCATCGAGATTATATGTATCTCTGAAGCTGAATTCCAGCTTGCAACCCTTTGCACAATTAAGCGTGTTTTTAATATGAGAACGGAACGCATCCTCATCAAGCTCAGCACCTAATCCAACATAATTAGGGCTGGGCTTTCTTTGATATATAATACCAGTACCTTTAAGTCTTTCACCCATATACTGTTCATCACACCAAGGTGAAATGGATATTTTTCTTAAATTTTCAAATCTGCTTATGGATTTTTCCCAGAAAGCACTTACAGGCTCACAGCATCCATATGACAATCTGCCATATCTGTCTGCTATCATTTTGTAGTACGGAAAAATAAACTCATCAAACATATCCTGTGATATTCCTACTGTCTCCTGAGAATCCATATAGCCCCAACAATCCTTTGTTGTCACATCACCGTTGGTATTACCAAACTGGTTTGAAAAACCAAAACTGCCCTGAAACAAAGTATCATTATAATTGTTCTGGCACAGCATTTTACGCTTTTCCAGTTCGTTGAAATACTCAATGTAATCCTGTGCAAGCTTATTCATAATGCAATGGAATTCATCGGGGGTGTCATACATCGCAATAAACATATTTTCCATTCCCATAATGTGCAGTATATCACTTGTAGGGCAAGAATATAAAGCCCCCATTCCCATACGCACATTTAAAATGTCTCCAATTGTTTCCTCAACAAATTCCTTCCACTTAATTGAACCTTCATAGTCAAATGTCATTTTAGAATGACCAAAAGGAGTTAAGTCATAAAGGTCATTAATCTGCGGTTCGATATGAAATCCAACCCCTTCAGTTTTTTGCTTTACTATTTCAATACCAAATGGTATAAATGATGATTTAAAGTTGCACACAAAATCATTTGTTACTACCCTGTCATCATCTACCATAAAATGGTTTGTAAGACTGTTCCCCAAAGGACGTTCAATTGCAATTGCATCTTCAGATGTGCACTTGCATTTATAATTAAATCCATCGTCCTTTATAGACCTTACTTCAAAATGTATCATAGGGATTTCTCCCTCAGAATCATTATGTTTTCTCCATCGTTCTTCTCTCACAGACATAATGGGAAGTTGGCTGATTTCAAGTTTCTTTTTAGCCAAATCTCGGATTATTTCTCTCTCCCATTTTAACATAATATATTTGCCTCCTTATATTAACCTTTAACTGCTCCCAGCATTATTCCCTTAACAAAGTATTTTTGTAGAAATGGATATATCATCATTATAGGAGCCACAGTTACAGCAACCGTAGCCATATTAACAGTTTCAGTAGATATATTAAGAGTTGTTTCTACCGCCGAGGTCTGATTCAAAAGGTCACGCATAACCACCTGCAAAGGCCACTTTTCGGGCGTATTAATATATATCATACCGGGTAAAAATGCATTCCATAAAGACACTCCATAGAACAAAGCTATAGTGGCAATAACAGAAGTTGATAACGGCAAAATAATATAAACCAGTATCTTCAAATCATTATATCCGTCAATTTTAGCTGATTCTATAAGACTTACAGGAATATTTTTGAAAAACTTAATCATAATTAGTGTATTATAAACACTTATTGCATTTGGTAGCATTAAAGCCCACAGGGTGTCAACAAGCTTATATGAACGTACAACAATATATGTAGGAATCATACCACCATTAAATATCATTGTAAACATAACAAGAGATGAAAAAAGCTTTTTGCCCCTTAATTCATCGCGTGACAAGGGATATGCCAAAGTTATTGTAAGAAACAGGCTTATCAATGTTCCAACCAATGTTATTGTAACAGAATTTTTAAACCCATAAAATACTAATTTTTGCGAAAACACATTCAAATAACTGTCGAATGAAAAACCAACCGGTTTTAAATAATAGCTTGTCAGCGAAACATGAGTAGGATCGCTTAATGAATACATCAGTACATACCAGAATGGGTAAATCATCAAAAGACAAAGTAAAAAGAAAAACACGTCTATTAGAACTCTCGAAAAACGTCCATCGTATCTATCCATCAGAACAACCCCTCCTCACCGACTTTTTTTGCAAACCAGTTAGCAGAAACAATCATTGCCAGTGCAACAAATGATTTGAAAAAATCAACAGCTGCAGCGTAGCTATATTTTCCGTTTGATAACCCTTCTCTGTAAACAAACGTATCAAAGATATCCGAAATATCACGAACAACAGAATTTTGCAGCACCATAACCTGTTCAAAACCCGCATCCATAAGTGCGCCAATTCTTAAAATAAGCTGTAATACAATTACACTTGATATGGAAGGTAACGTTACATGCCAGATTCTTTGTAACTTATTTGCACCGTCAACATACGCTGCTTCGTGAAGTGACGGGTCAGTTTGTGTAAGTGCAGCAAGATAAATAATCATTCCCCAGCCACATTCTTTCCACACATATGACATAACCAGAATTACCATATATGAAGTTCTGTTTGTAAGCATATTGTATGGTTGAACATTACATAATCTCATTATGTCGCCAGCAACGCCAAAAGTAGGCGAAAACAGTCTTGACATAATACCTGCGATAACAACCCATGAAATAAAGTGGGGCATATATAAAACAGTCTGAATACATTTTTTATAATAAATATTTTTCACTTCATTAAGCATAAGGGCAAACAAAATTGGTGCAGGGAATCCGGCAACAAGCTTTAAAAAGCTTATTCCAAGTGTATTTCTTACTACATTTAAAAAATCTTGCGAAGAAAAAACTTCTTTAAAATTATCTAATCCAACCCAAGTCGGATCGTAGCCATGTCGTTCTGTGAGCC
>JAZNGX010000108.1:0-5972 GCA_045576675.1 Clostridia bacterium
CATATATACTACTATTATTATGCAAACTTGTGTGTAAATAAGATAAAACCGGGAAGGTGAAATCTTGGATAAATTTGTTATTATAGGCGGAAAAAAATTATGCGGCGAGGTTACTATTGCAGGTGCGAAAAACGCAGCTGTTGCTGTTATCCCCGCTGCTTTGCTTGTTGACGGTGTCAGCATTATAGAAAACGTTCCGCAGATTACTGATGTTACTATAATCTGCAATATTATGGAAAAATTAGGTGCTAAAATCGAGTACCTTGATAAATATACTTTAAAAATCGACTGTTCAAAGCTTACAAGTTTTACCGCCCCGGAGGGGATGGTACGTGAAATGCGTGCCTCCTACTACCTTATCGGTGCATTGCTTGGTCGTTTCAGTCACGCAGAGGTCGCAATGCCTGGTGGCTGTAACTTTGGTGTTCGCCCGATTGACCAGCATATCAAAGGCTTTGAGGCACTTGGTGCAAAGGTTGATATCAACAGAGGTCTGATTGAGGCACACGCAAACAAGCTTAAAGCGGCTCATATATATATGGATATTGTATCAGTTGGTGCAACCATTAACACTATACTTGCAGCAGTTCGTGCTGAAGGCATTACTATTATTGAAAATGCCGCAAAAGAGCCTCACGTTGTTGACCTTGCAAACTTTTTGAATGCAATGGGTGCTCAGATTAAAGGTGCAGGTACAGATACTATAAAAATTAAAGGTGTTGAAAAGCTTACAGGCGGAGCTTATTCCATTATTCCCGACCAGATTGAAGCAGGCACTTTTATGATAGCTGCAGCAGCTACCGGTGGCGACGTTTTAGTAAAAAATGTCATTCCAAAACATATGGAAAGCATTTCAGCAAAGCTTATTGAAATGAACGTAAATGTTGAGGAATTTGACGACAGTATTCGTGTATCACGAACAGGCAAGCTGAAAAAAGCAAACATAAAAACCTTGCCTTACCCCGGTTTCCCAACAGATATGCAGCCACAGGCGGTTGTGCTTCTTTCTCTTGCAGAGGGAACATCTGTTATAACGGAAAGCGTATGGGAAAACAGGTTCCAGTATATTGATGAGCTTCGTAAAATGGGCATAAAGGTTACAGTTGACGGCAGAAGTGCAATTATTGAAGGTATTGACAATTTCAAGGGTGCACCTGTTAACGCAACAGACCTTCGTGCAGGTGCTTGTATGGTAATTGCCGCACTTGCAGCTGACGGAGTTTCTGAAATCGGCAACCTTAAGTATATTGACAGAGGTTACGAAAACTTTGAAGAAAAGTTAAAAGCACTTGGTGCTCAGATAACAAGAAAAAGCTTCGTTGATGAACAGCCCTCTCTTCTTGACGGTGAAGCGTTATGACAGTTTTTCGCACATTAGTAAGCGGCAGCAGTGGTAACGCTGTTGTGTTTTCCGAAAACGGAACAAACATATTAATAGATTGTGGAGTAAGCGGCAAGTGTATTGCCGCTCTTCTTAATGAAGCAGGAATTGCACCTGAAAGGCTTAATTGCATTCTTGTAACGCACGAGCATATTGACCACACAAACGGCGTTGGTGTTTTGTCCAGAAAATACAATATTCCCGTTGTTGCAAGTGTTGGAACGTGGCACGGTATGTCGATTGGCAAAATTCAGGAGCATAATATGGTAATGTTTTCTGACTTTCGTGATATTTATTTTGGCGATGCTGCTATAACACCATTCGAAATTCCCCACGATGCAAATATGCCAACAGGCTACATTATAAAATGCGGAAGCAAAAAATATGCAATTGCAACTGATATAGGACATATAACTCCAATTGTTCAGAATGCAATAAAAGGCTGCAACGCAGTGTTGCTTGAAGCCAATTATGATGCTGATATGTTGGAATCCGGCAGTTATCCATATGCTTTAAAGCAACGTATATCAGGCGACTTCGGGCATCTTTGCAACAGCGAAACTGCAAAGCTTGCAGCACATCTTGTAAAAAATGGCACAGACCGACTAATATTAGGGCATTTGAGCAATGAAAACAATACATCAGAGCTTGCCTTTCACACCGTAGCAACAAACTTTGAATATGAAGGAATAAAGCTTGGCAAGGATGTTTTGATGACTGTTGCACCACGATATAATTTAAGCATAAATGTAGGTTAATTATGATTACTATTGAAATTATCGCAGTTGGGAAAATTAAAGAGAAATTTTTTACCGATGCCGTTAAGGAGTATGAAAAAAGACTAGGCAGGTATTGCAAATTCAAAATAACCGAATTGCCTGACTTTTCTGACGGGGCAAGCGCAATCGCAAAAGAAGGCGATTTGATTTTACCTAAAATCAAAGGCTTGTGTGTCCCTCTGTGTATTGAGGGTGATCAGCTTTCCAGCGAACAGCTTGCAGAATTCATAAGCAGAAAAAGCACAATGGGCGTTTCACATATTACTTTTATAATCGGCGGAAGCTGTGGTCTTGATGACAGAGTTAAAGCTAAGTCAGACTTTAAGCTTTCGTTTTCCAAAATGACATTTCCTCATCAGCTTATGCGTGTAATACTCTCAGAACAGATTTACAGAGCTTTTAAAATAATAAATAATGAAAACTATCATAAATGACAACAGGCTGTTTCACATAAGTGGCACAGCCTGTTTTTTCATATGCATTTGACGAAATAAGGCGATTGATAAAAACAAGGGGACGGTTCTATTGTGTTGACGAAAGTATGGCTATATGATATAATTTAGCCGAGGTGAATTATGATGCCAAGAACACCAAGGTTAAAAAGTCAAAGTGGAATATATCAAAACACAAGGGGACGGTTCTATTGTGCGATTGCGGTCGAATGGTTAGAACACGATAGAACCGTCCCCCTGTGTTTGTATACTCATATAAGACTCTCAAAGTCTTTAATATACTGTTTTGCTTCAGGTATACTCATATAACAACATCCTTACTTAACAGCCATTCTAACAATTCTTTATTATAGGCATATTCCCAAACATTATGTCCTACTCCATCCATTCTTGTATATGTAACATCTGCATCAAGTTCTTTTAATCTGCAAACCATCTCATCAGACTGAGTTACGCTGACGGTCGGGTCATCAGCACCATGAAATGCCCAAATCGGCATTTTCAGCACTCCTGCATTCCACGCCATACCACCACCACATACAGGGGCAATGGCTGCAAACAAATCCGGTCTTGCCATAGCTGTGTACCATGTGCCAAACCCACCCATACTTAAGCCTGTCAGGTAAACTCTGTTTTCATCAACGTTATATTCTTTTATCAACTGTTCAACAAATTTGACAATAGATTCAACTCTCGCCGCCCAAAATGTGTCAACAGGGCATTGGGGCATAACAACAATGCAGTTATGCTCGGCATCTTTTAAATACTTTGAAAAGCCATGCACGTCAACCTTTTCAAGATCGTCTTTTCCATAGCCTCTTTCACCGGCACCATGAAGCTGAACAATCAATGGCAATTTTTCATTTTTAATATTGCAGGAATATTCCACAAAAGGAAACACCCATTTTTCTTCTCTATGCTCTTTTCTGTTCATAATACCTTCTCTCCTTTTCACTTAATAACAATTATAACATAGAATTACCAAAAGACAAGTATTAAATATAATAAATTACAAATTAATATTGTATTTTTTTTCTTAATGTGTTATAATTATTGTGTTTTGATTACAAAGGATAAGTGAGGCATTAAGTTTATGAACGGCAAAATTGGTTTTGATAATGAAAAATATATAAGGATGCAGTCAGAGCATATCGGTCAACGTGTGCTTGAATTTGGTGACAAGCTGTATCTTGAGCTTGGCGGCAAGCTTTTTGACGATTATCACGCCTCACGTGTATTGCCCGGTTTTGAGCCGGACAGTAAAATCAAAATGCTTATGCACCTTGCTGACAAGCTTGAAATAGTTATCGCAATCAGTGCAATTGACATTGTTAAAAACAAGGTCAGAAGTGACTATAATATCACATACGACCTTGACACAATAAGACTTATTGATGCCTTTAAAAGTCTCGGTTTATTGGTAGGCAGTGTTGTAATAACACAGTATAGCGGTCAGGAAGCTGCCGATGTTTTCAAAAAAAGACTTGAGCATATGGGTGTTCCGGTTTACCTGCATTATCCAATTGCAGGCTATCCGTCCAACGTTGAACATATTGTAAGCGATGAGGGGTATGGTAAAAACGAATATGTAGAAACAACAAAGCCAATAGTTGTTGTAACAGCCCCCGGTCCAGGAAGTGGCAAAATGGCAACATGCCTTTCACAGCTATATCACGAAAACAAGCGTGGAATCAAAGCCGGATACGCAAAATTTGAAACTTTTCCTGTATGGAATTTACCATTAAAGCATCACGTTAACCTTGCATACGAAGCAGCTACGGTTGATTTAAACGATGTGAATATGATTGACCCATTCCATCTTGAGGCTTATGGAGTCACAACAGTAAACTACAACAGAGATATTGAAATCTTCCCGGTTTTAAATGCAATATTTGAGAAAATTCTTGGTGAAAGTCCATACAAATCGCCAACAGATATGGGTGTAAATATGGCTGGTAACTGTATAATTGATGACGAAGTTGTTCGTCGTGCTTCCAAAGAAGAAATTATAAGACGATATTATCAGGTTTTAAAAGACAAGACCAACGGCAAGTGTGACGACGAAGTTATTTATAAAATGGAGCTTATTATGAAACAGGCAGAAGTTACCTGTGATATGCGTGAAGTCGTAAAGGCAGCCGTAACTAAGGCTGAAGAGACCAACGATGCCGCCTGTGCTATCCAACTTGTTGACGGCACTATGGTTACCGGCAGAACATCTGCACTTCTCGGAGCGTCCAGTGCGGCATTATTAAATGCACTTAAGGCAATCGCAAACATTGATGATGAAGTCCACCTCATTTCACCTGAGGTAATTGAACCGTTGCAAAGCCTTAAAACCAATCACCTAGGCAGCAAAAACCCAAGAATTCATATGGACGAAACATTGATTGCTCTTTCAATTTGTGCAGCAAGCGACGAAGTTGCAAAAAAAGCTCTTGAAGGTTTAAGCAAGTTAAAAGGCGCTGAAGCACATTCGTCAGTTATTTTGTCACAAATTGATGAAAACATATTTAAAAAGCTTGGTATGAATTTAACCTGTGAAGCAGTGTATAATAAATAATTTTGAAAAAATTCAAGTGTTTTTAAAAAAACACTTGAATTTTTGTTTATTATGTGTTATTATAATTACATTGAGGATTAAGCGGTTTAGCTCCTCCTCGGGTTGCCTCTCCCGTGTAAAAATTATGAGGTTATAATTTAATATGCGGATATGGCGGAATTGGCAGACGCGCTAGCTTCAGGTGCTAGTGGGAGCAATCTCGTGGAGGTTCAAGTCCTCTTATCCGCACCAAAAAGAAACGACAATTTTCGACAGGAAGTTGTCGTTTCTTTTTGTACTTTTATCTTTTCGCTTTTCTCTCTTCACTCTTCACTGAAATTGTCGTTTCCAGATAAGAGATAAAAGAGAACAGAGAAGAGAAAAGAAAAGGAAGTTTTGCTTTCGCAAAACAAAAATCAAAATATTTTTTCGTTCTGCTTTCCAAAAAAACGCACACGACAGTGTGCGGATTTTCAGCCATTCCTTTTATATTATAATATAGCTTACTAAACTAAGGTGCTGAAAATAATGGAATATCAGGGGGATAAAGTGTAAAAAATACAAACAGGCAAAAAAACAGAACATTTAAAATTAACAAAAAACCATTAACCTTATCCAATTTGCAGGATAAGGTTAATTTATATGAAATAAAGAATGAGATTATAACACTTATGTAGAAAATAGCTATATCAACAGGAGGAATGTTAAATCCTGCTATCCCTGAATATGTATAAAATAAAACTATTATAAGTATAACCCCGAGCAGTGTAGAAAAGAGCATTGACGAGCGTATACAGGGATACTCGCTTTTCAGCTTG
>JAZNGX010000109.1:0-4436 GCA_045576675.1 Clostridia bacterium
GTTGTTTTACTGCTGTCATCACGAGTAGCATATGATATAATTCCAGGATTTTTACCATCTGTCTGCCATGAGAGCAATATGTCTTGTTCATGTGCAGGACCTTTTTCCAATATACCAACGCAATATTCAACCCATTTTGATTCATCAGGGTCGCTACGTTTTGTATCTATTGCAACCTGAATGCAATCACCATCCCATATTCTTCCGACTTCAGCATTATTGCAATGTACATCATCATTAACAATTGCCGCACAGTATAAATTATCTGTATCCCACATTGTGTATAATGTGCCTGTAGTGTCTGTTGGGTTTGGATCATCAGTAATAAGTGCTTTTATCAGCGTCGGGTCAACAATATCAACAGATTTTGCATCGTCCCATTCACCTGATGATATGACACCATCAATTTTTGGCGCTTTATCTGCATAAGCAACATCTAAAAAGTTGATTTTTTCTGTGAACTTATACGGAGTATTACTTCCATCCAAATACACTTCATATTCCATATCGTAGAATCCAAACTCAGGATATTGTGTAACGGGAATATAAACATAGCTCTCTTTACCAGGCTCAACAGAAAATTCATACTTATTATTCATATATGTTGGCACTGTAATCATAATATGTCCGCTTAAATCATATGAACCAAAGTTGTTAACTGCAATACGTATCGTATCTTTACTCTCACCCTTTTCGTTATAGGGCATACGTAATGCCTTTGCAGCAAGCGGTGTTGTTGCAATGGTTTTACATTCAAGATGAGCTGTTTGAACTCCGTCAATTGAAACAATAAACTTTAAATTGTTTCTTGAATCGTCAATATTGCTTGGTGCTTTGATCATAAGCTCATTTCTTCCATCAGCCTTCAGCTCTGCATCATCATTATCCCATTCCCATCCTAAAGGCAAAGCAGGAGTAATTGTTATTTCTTTTCCTGCATATTTTTTATCGCCCTCTATAGTTACGGTACAGAACTCACCTTTGTAACACTCATCATCATTAGCAAGAATTTTAATTGCAGATAATTGCGGGACGATGTTTGGAAGATTACCAACCACAAATGTAGGTTCACGCGATATTGTCATATTAATTTTGCCGTCAGAAACAGGAACAGCCTTAACATCTCCTGACATTCCATATACTGTTGGATTACCGTTGCACTCAAGACTAATATCTTCGTTTTCCTGCTCCGTCCACATTACAAGAATGTCTTTGCCGTCATCAGAACGGAATTTGTAAGTTTTAATATTTCCGCCATCGTAGCAATCCTGATAGGTTGCATCATTAAGCATTGAAACAGCCGATGCAAATGTTGCATAGGACATTCTTGCACTATTAGGTCCATCAACGCTCCATGCAAGTCTTAACAATCCAAATGAATCATTTGCAACATAATGCTGTTCTGCAAGCTGGTACACAAATATAATGTCATCACTATTATACTTTGCATTAACCTTTTTATTAAGCACGTATAATCGTATGTTTGATATAGCATTTTCTCTGTCGTGCATCATACCATACTTTGCTCCGGGCTGAAGCTTCCAGCCAACCTCTGTATGATAAATCGTTATATCTTCTTTTCCATATTCCTTGGCATAGCCACGGAACTCATCAACACCTAATTCGAACAAATCATTTTCATCAGGCATTAATGGATAAGTATACGGATGCATTCCTATACCATCACAGTATTCCAATGAACCTGTTGATAAATAACCAAGTATTCTTTCTGTACCCTTGCCGTCAAGACAATGCTGCATTCCCTCTGTGCTAACCACTGCGTTTGGCATTACCTTTGAAACGCCTTCTTTAACAGCTTTAGCTACATTTACAAAATGCGATACAGGAGCACGGGTTGGGTTAAAACCTGTGTATTCATTCCACACCTCAAATACAACCTCATCTTCTGCAAAGCCTAAATTTTTAAACATCAATGCTGCCTGCTCTGCATAATTCTTAAAACCTTCAAGCTGTGCCGGTGTTTCAGGTACAGCACCTATACCCATATCATAAACTTCGTTACCAAATGCCATAAGTGCTACAACCTTAAGTCCATTTTCTTTCGCATATTTGGCAGTGTTTATCATTTTTTCAGTTGGTGCATACACACCCTTTTGTCTTTCCATTTCAGCCCAACGGAATTCATCTCTTATCCATCCGCAGCCTGCAAGCTTCATAGCTTCAATATAATTCTTTGCATTAGCATTGTGATATGTTGTACGTCCCATATGAGCTGCAACGCCAAAATCATAAGCTATATTATTTGAATTATTTTCCATTATAACTACAAAGCTGGTCCTTTTTGTTAAATCAAAGGAGCCATCTGCAGTAGTAATATGCATATCAACATGGTACGCACCGCAGTCGTTTACAGGAAGCAAAAGCTTGTAATCAGTTGTCTTAAAGGCATTTGCCGTAAAGGAATCTTCACCTTCACATAATAATGAATAATAATCGTCAGTTACAGAATACTCAACAACAACCTCTTTCGTAACATTGGTATTGTTGCGTGCCTGCATATTAATCGCAACATCTTCACCTTTTACTATAACGTTTGCAAATCTGTCAAATTGAGGAACTACATCAAAATCAGCCTCTTTAAATACTACATCATCAACCCATACTTCGCCTGCAATTCCACCTTCCAGATAACAATACACCTGAAGGACATCGGTATCTTCGCTAAGTATGGAAGCATCAAATGTATAAGAAAGCTTCTTCCAACCATGTGTACCACCCGTTGAAGCAACTGAACGATGTAATGGATTTGGAGCATCGCCCGGTCCATTAATCCAGTCTGTTGGAGCAATGGGTGACTGACAAACACCAAGCATTGCCAAATAGAAACCATTATCTGTACTTACCGCATTACTTTTCACCCATGCAGAAAGCTCATATGTTTTGTTACGATCGATTGTATCAGTATAATGAAAAACATACTGTTCATTTGCACCGCCAACCATTAACAATCCGCCATCACCGCTTTTTGCATATGCCTTATCAACAACAGATGTTGAACCTGTACCAGCATTCCAATTAGAAAGTGAATTTTCGAAACCACCATTTGACAGCAAATTTTCAGAATCTTGTGCTGAAACACTAATACTAATACAACTAAATATTAATGCTGTCGAAATAAATAATGCTATTTGTCTTTTAAATTTCATTAAACTCCCCGCTTTCTATTCACTTACTATGACTGCATCCTGTAAATTAGTGTTACAAAGTCTCAAAAACATTATGTCCCCCACCGCAATATCACTCACCTTTGCAGTTCGTGCAGTATCAGGCTTGCTGCGGCTATATTCATAAATGTTTGCATTTGCAGTTGTACATACATATAACATTCGTAATGTTTCCAATCCATTTGCTGAAGGATGCTCCAATATAATATAAGCCCCATCATTGGCAACAACCTTACCATATACCAGCAAATTATTTGAATAGTATAATGAATAATTCACGCCGAAGTCATCTGTAAGCATATTTTTAACGTGGTCAAGGTAATTCAGCATACCATTGCCGCCGATACGAAAACGTATAACATCACCCGTTTTTATGTTACCAATTCTGTCGCTTGTTGCTGAAAGCAAATCATCCGTTCCGTAAAGAACAGTTTCAACTCCTTTTGACATACCTTTAAGCATTGTACATTCGTTTCCGTCACTGTCAACGCTTACACCTGTTTCTGTAACAAGCATAAGTGTTGAGTTAACTGCAACCTCCTCGCCATCACCGCTTTGAATTACTACAAAGCAAGCACTTCTATTTAACTCATCTGCATCATAGATCTTTAACATATATGACTGCTCATTTGCAAACATACTTGAATCTGAAACACTATATTCAAACGCTCTCTCCGATTTATAGCCTGTTCCAGGAACCACAAATACCTTTGCACCGACATCAGGAACATAAACACTGGAAGAATCTGAAAGCATTTTAGCTAAACCACTACATTTTCGCTGAATTGTATCTGACGACAGCTCCAAAGTGTCATCACCTTCATTTATTCCTGATTCAGCAGTATCAATATAATTAATCTTACCGCTTGAGTTTAAAGAGTAGCATATCAACTGTTCTTTAGCCCCACCTGCTCCATAAACAGGATTTTTAATCGTCGCACCCGTTGCAACAACAATATTAAGCTCAGAATTTGCAAAATCCTCAAAGCTGATCTGTTGACCATCAAGCTTCAATTTATCTGCCAATTCATAATCGTAAAATGCACCGCTTTGGTCAAGAATTCTTACTGTTACAGTTTTGTCAATTCCAGTTGACACTCCTGCAGCAACATAGTAGCCATAATTGATTCCTCCAAAGCTATCTGAATCAAAATCTATAATTCTACCATTTCTATCAAGCCAAACAGTACCATTGTCCCCAAGCTCTAAAATATCGCTATATGTATTGCTATAAACAATATCACCTGAAGA
>JAZNGX010000110.1:0-25312 GCA_045576675.1 Clostridia bacterium
CCGTGTCAACCGTTGTATAAGGCTCTAAAACGCCCTCTGAACGCTTTACACGCTTTGTTATGTAGTTGTATTCCTTATCTGCTAAAATGTCATATACAGCCGTTTTATTGCCCTCTCGGACTATTTCAACACTATCACTTTTATATAGTGTTTTCGGAGTATTTCCGCACCCTGCAAATAGCATCAAACACATAGACAAAAGCAACACAAAAGCAACTTTATTCTTCAACTGCGTTCACTCCCTTTTTAAGTTCTCGGATTTCAGCCTTTAACTTTTTAATTTCTTTACGCATTGCGACTTTATCATTGATTAAGTCTTTTATTTTCTCATTGAGTAAGTCAATAAGCATAGCGTTATAGTCCGTCAAAATATTCACCCCCTTTTATTTTTTCAAGTTCTTTTATTAGTTTCTTTATACGCCTGCAGTCTTTTTCTAAATTGTGCAGTTTTGCATATAACTTTTCTAACATTTCATCAATGTATTTTGTCAAAAAATCACTCCTGTTTTTGTATCTGTGCAAAATGTGCTTTTTTTATGTAAAGTATCTCTATTTGATATAATAGAGTAGTTCACATATTTTTTGCACAAATTGCACATTTACAGTTAATCATAATAATTTCGGTCAGATTTACGGCTTGAATATGAATAATAAGGCGGTCTTTCCTCGATTTCGTCCCGAATAAGAACATAATCTTTTATAACATTGCGGACGGTAACACCGTTGATTGTTCCGCTCGGTGCAAAGATGTTCTTGCCCCTTAATTCATCAAAGAAATTGCCTTTATTTTCTACACCAAAACCATTATTTGAACACCATTCTTTATATTTGATATAAACATCAAGGGCTTTTGTGTTAGTGTTTGCCTGCTGTTCCAAACATTCCGCTATAAAATTACCGATTTTGTCGCTGTTCGTCCTGTATTCATCGGTGGCGGTGGTAACTGCCTGCGGTGGCTTTGCTCCGTCTTTGTAGTAGAGTTTCAACCCCTCAATACACCAATTAAGAATACCGCTCAAATTTTCCGTTTTTATCAACTTGTTTTTAAGGTTTTTATCCTGTTCGTGAGGCTCAAAATGTCGGTCGAATGTAATTACATTGATACGCCCACTTGTAAACAGGGTATCGTCTGTAATAAGCGGTAAAAAGTTAGTGTTTATAAATAACTTAAAGCGTGGTATAAACTCAAATTCTCGCTCGTGCAAGTGCCTTGCTGTGATACTATCACGCCCCAAAAGATTTTTTAGTAAGCCTACATCAAATATCATTCTTTTAGGTGGCTCGGAAGCGTTCAGAAAACGGCAACCGTCAAGCCGTGCAATATCTCCGCTCGCTTGTCTGCTGTCCTTGTTTTGCTTTTGTGCAAGTGTTTGAGGTTGCATACTCATTCCGTAGCCTGCCGTATTGCCTAACATATAAAGCAATGTTTCAATGAGTGTAGATTTGCCGTTTCTCGTAGTTGCACCGTACAAAATAAAGCAAGTTTCAAGATTAGTGTCAGCGGTCAGCGAATACCCTAAAATCTTTTGCAGATATTCTGTTTTATCGGTATCGCCCTGCATAACCTCATTTATAAACTTTTCCCATTCTTCCGATTTTGCGGACGGATCATATATAACATTGCTGATTTTTGATAATAAATCATTTGAATTATGAGGCGTAAAATCAAAAGTTTTCAGATTAAGAGTGCCATTTTGACAGTTAAATAAATCAAGGTTTTTGTCAAAGTCTGATTGCGTTACAAAGTGAATATCCCTGCTGTCTTTTACCATTGTTTCACGGAAGCGGAGCTGTCCCAACTTTGAAACATAATCAATGTAGTTTTGTTTCTGCTTTTCATCTTCAATGGTAGTAGCATAAATAAGCAAACCGTCAGCAAGTTCCTTTGCCTTGTTCAGAGTCCGCATACTGCCCTCGTCCCTCGTCCATACTTTGCCGTTATAAAAATACCATTCTTTAGCGGTGGCGTTGTATCTGCAAGTGTCTTTGAAAACCTCTGCAAATAATGCTCCAAAACCTTTATCATCAAGGGAATATTTGCGGTAAGCGTCTAACTCTATGAGTTTTGATACTATGCCCTCATTAGCCTTTATTTTGGCTTTTATGGCGTATTCTCTTTTGCTCGGTCTTGTTATGCCTGACAACTCATAAAGGCGGTCTATTGCCCCTTTTAAGTCTGTCTTTTCAACTGCTATTATGTAGTCAATAACACTACCGCCAACATTACCGCTCGCACCGAAACAGTTAAAAGTTTTTGTTTCGTGATAATAAACAAGGTCTTTTTTATGTCCGCATATTTCGCACCGCTCAAACATTGCACATTTTGAGTTATTAAAAACCGTTTTGCCGTTCCGCTCCTGTAGGTATCTGAAAAAGTCAAAATCTTCTTTTAATCGGTCAAGTTCTTCATTGCCTGTTTTGACTTGTTTCTGTTGCTGTGGCTCTTGCTGTTTCAAAACATTTTCAATGTCGATTGTAGCGGATAAATCGCATATAACTACATCTTTATTTGTGCCGTAAAATATGCGGTCTGCATTAGTACAGGAAGTATCACTCTGCGGAAAGAGTTTTACAAGTGTTTGTGCAATTACTGCTCTCAACGCTTGATTTGTTACAGTTTCATTCATTACAAAACAAAGTCTGTATTTTTCCTTTTGCTCCGAATGTGAAAAACTATAATAATAAAATGCAGGCGGTAAATTGTATCTGTTGCAGATTTCAAGTGCATTGCTAACGGATAAAACAGGCTTGTCCGATTTGTCATTATCAATATCAACCATAAAAAGCCGTTGTTCTTTCCAATTTTCAGCCTTGCACCCTTTACCGTCCATTACAGCAGGGCTAATACTGTAACCTCTCTGAATGTATTTTATAAGCGTTTCAAGGTCTATGTCTTTGATTGTATTTGCACCCTGTAAGCGTGGCTTTATAATTGAAATATGTTCTTTTGGCTTTTCCGTGTAGCCTTTTGTGTCAATGTGTATTTTTAGCAATTATCACCACCGCCATTTTTTAGATATTCAACAGCGGGCTTCATAGCCTTTTGCATATCTTTTATACGCCCGTTCATCTGACGGACAAAACTCTTTATATCCTCATCGTCAGCAGGCAACCAAAAACCGCTTTGAGTATTACTACAAATAAGTTCCCCTTGCTTTCGTAGTGCATTTACCGTGATTGTTACATCTCGTTCATTCCACCCCAAAAGCCTTGCAAGGTCTTTGGCGGTGATTGCGTTCTGCTCTCCGACAGATAAATAATCGGTTAATATAAGAGGTTTATTTTGCTTCATTCTGCACCTCACTTCCGAAAAGTTCCTGTTCGTCCATTTGCAAATAGTCCGCTATTGCCTTTTTGTACTTTGGATAAAATGGCATTTTACCATTTAAGGCATTATAAAGATAATGCGGTGCTATTCCTGCGTTTAATGCAAGTTGCAATTTTGACAGTTTCCTTTCCTCTAAAACTTTAAGTAGTTGCATTTTGTTTAGTTCCTTTCAAAAAAACAGCCGTTTTCAAAAAATATTTAGTCAACGTCTTGACTATGTATATATTATAGTGTATAATAGTCTTAAATAAAAGTAGATTAAGATAATAATCCACTTGTTAAAACAGTAAAAGGTTGATTATTATCCACAAAAGGAGTGATTTATTGTGTTTGATACAGCACGAAAAAAGTTAATTGCAACAAGAATTAAGGAATTAAGGAAAAGTAAAAACCTCTCACATCAAAGACTTGCAGAGGAATTGACAAACAAATACTCTATCAAGATTTCAAAAGATAGTTTATTGCAGTATGAAATAGATAACGAATATCACGCAAAATGGGATAAAGTCAAAGGTATGAATATTGAGTATCTATACTGCATTGCAGATTTTTTTGAAGTGTCAGCAGATTATATACTCGGTTTTACTGATAACCCTACCACCGACAAAGATTTAGACGCTGTTTCAAAATATATCGGTTTAGGTCAAGAAGCGGTCGAAAAACTTAATCGCTATGCAAAAATGGATATAGACTATCCGAATTACACAAACGCTTTATCGCATTTGAATATGTTTATAAAAGAGGATAGTTTCTATATATTTGACTATTTAGATAAATACATTCAAAGTATTTGTTTCTGCGGATTTCTTGAACAAGAATATCCAAAAGCCGATTTGTCAGCTCGTTCGTTAGGAATTGTTATAAATTCAAAGACAGGTGAAATAAAACACCGTGATATATCGGAAGATGAAGAAGAAGCACGAAAAGACTATCTTGAAGAAGTGGAAGAAAAACAGCCCCTTTACCTTTACACTTTGCAAAAAATGTTTATTGATTTTGTGGAGCAGTACGGAAAATTCAAAAAGGAAAACACAACAGCAGAGGAATTTTTCAAGCAGTTTTCAACCGCTGAAAGTTCCCGAAAAGCATTTTTTGAAAGTATAGATAATAGTTTAGATAGACTAAAAAATTCAATGGATAAATTTTCAAAGGTGGTGAAAGACGATGTCAGCATATAAAAATGAGCGTGGTACTTGGAATGTAAAGTTTTACTATACCGATTGGACAGGCAAACGCAAACAAAAGAAAAAAGAGGGATTTGCAACAAAAAAAGAAGCCCAAACCTTTGAGGCGGACTTCCTTAATAAGTGCAAAACATCTGTTGATATTACTTTCGCAAATTTAGTTAAAAACTATATGGAAGATTGCAGGGTGCATTTGAAGCCTACTACATTAGCAAACAAAGAACACCTTATATCAACAAAGTTATTGCCCTATTTCGCTGATATGCGTATATGTGATATTGATATATCTACCGTGAGAAAATGGCAAAATGAATTGATTTCGCACGAAAACGGCTATGCTCCAACATACTTGAAAACCGTACATAATCAGTTATCAGCAATATTCAATTTTGCGGTCAAATACTACAAACTACCGTCAAACCCTGCCTCTGCCTGTGGCTCTATGGGAAAGAAAAAAGCGGAAAGTATGCAGTTTTGGACAAAAGAAGAATTTGACTCTTTTATAAAATGCGTATCAGATAAACCGCTTTCAAAAGTTGTATTTCACCTTTTCTTTTATAGCGGTATGCGTGAGGGTGAGTTATTGGCTCTCACTCTGAACGATTTTGATTTTGATAATAATACTGTCAGCATTACAAAGAATTACGCACGGCTCGGATATGAAGAAATAATACAAGCACCCAAAACACCGAAAAGCAAACGAACAATAACCCTGCCTGCTGAAATAATGGAAATGGTAAAAGAATATAGTTCTATGCTCTATGACTACAAACCAACGGACAGGCTATTTCTAACAAGCAAGCAAAGTTTAACAAGAGAAATGATTAGAGGTTGCACCGCTTCGGGCGTGAAAAGAATACGCATACACGATTTAAGACACTCTCACGCATCGTTGCTCATTGAGTTAGGTTTTGCCCCTCTGTTAATCTCTGAACGGCTCGGACACGAAAACATAGAAACAACTCTGAACACATACTCTCACCTATACCCGAATAAGCACGGAGAAGTAGCAGAAATATTGTCAAAATTGATACAAAATTAAAAATTTAGTACGATATTAGTACGATTAGAAAATAAAAAGTCCCGAAAACCCTTGTAAATAAAGGCTTTCGGGATTTCTTGTTATTATTCCCACTCGATTGTGCCGATAGGCTTTGGTGTAAGGTCGTACAAAACCCTGTTGATTCCGTCTACTTCTGTGGTAATTCTATTTGTAATGCGATGGAGGAGTGAGTATGGGATTTCTTCGATTGTAGCACTCATTGCATCTGTTGTATTGACAGCACGGATAATTGCCGGCCAGCCCTCGTAACGCTTATCGTTTTTAACGCCAACACTCTTCATATCAGGAACAGCTATAAAATATTGCCATACCTTACCTGCAAGACCTGCGTTATCGAACTCTTCACGGAGAATTGCATCAGCCTCTCTTAATGCATTAAGTCTGTCACGTGTGATTGCACCAAGGCAACGTACACCAAGACCGGGACCGGGGAATGGCTGACGATCTACCATTGATGATGGAAGTCCTAATGCCTTACCAACAACACGAACCTCATCCTTATAAAGTAGCTTAACGGGCTCAACAAGCTCAAACTGCATATCTTCGGGAAGTCCTCCAACGTTATGATGAGCTTTTACACCGTCACTTTCAAGAATATCAGGGTAAATTGTACCTTGAGCAAGAAATTCTATACCTTCAATTTTGCGTGCCTCTTCTTCGAACACACGAATAAATTCGCCACCGATAATTTTACGCTTGGTTTCAGGAGCATCAACACCTGCAAGTTTGTCTAAAAATCTGTCTGTAGCATCTATATATACAAGATTTGCGTTAAGCTGGTTCTGGAAAATTTCAACAACCTGCTCACTTTCACCTTTTCTCATCAAACCGTGGTTTACGTGAACACAAACTAGCTGGCTACCGATTGCCTTTACAAGCAAAGCTGCAACAACAGAAGAATCAACACCGCCTGACAGTGCCAGCAATACCTTTTTGTCACCTACCTGTTTTTTTACAAGTTCGATTTGTTCATCTATAAATTTTTCTGCAAGAGCGGAAGTAGTAATACGCTCCATTGTTTCAGGTCTTTTGTTAGTATCCATAACGTCCTCCCAAAATAGTTTATTTAAATATTATATTACTGTTTGTTTGATTTGTCAATAATTACAAAAGAAATTTGCGTTGCTGCTCAGGTGTGTCCGGATGCAAATATGACGGAGCGATATCAAACACTGTTTTGCAGCCTGATACGCCTTCCTGATTTAATCTGTATGCCGCACGAGCGTATGCAACAAGCACACTTGAAGTAAACTCGGGATTTGAGTCAAGCTGAATATGATATTCAATAAGGTGTTTATTTTCATTATTAAGTCCTGTTGTACCTGTGCGGAATACCATACCGCCGTGCGGAATGCCTTTATGGTCTCTTAAAAGTTCTTCTTCAGATATAAAGTTAACTGTTGTATCATAATCCGCAAAATAATTCGGCATTGTAACGATTGCATTTTTTATCTCTTCAAGATTTGCACCGTCTTCAGCTACGACAAAGCATTCGCGTGTATGCTTTTGCCTTGTTGTAAGCTCAGGAGCTTCGCCATTTCTTACACTTTCTAACGCTTCAGGAACAGGAATAGTATACTGGCGTGCATCTTTAACTCCCGGAATTCTGCGGATTGCGTCAGAGTGTCCCTGACTTACACCTCGTCCCCAAAATGTATAGTCGTTACCATTTGGAAGAATTGCCTGTCCAATAAGGCGGTTTAAAGAAAACATACCAGGATCCCAGCCAACTGATATAATGCTGATTTTCCCGCTTGCTTTACTCTCTTTGTCAACATTTGCAAAATGCTCAGGTATTTTTGCGTGAGTATCAAAGCTGTCAATAACATTGAAATGCTTTGCAAATTCGGGTGTTTGCACAGGTAAATCATTGGCACTGCCACCGCACAGAATCATAACGTCAATTTTATCCTTCATATTAGCAGCATCGTCTATATGATACACCGGAATATTAGTCGTGGTTTTAATGCTTTCTGGATTTCTGCGTGTGAATAATGCTACAATTTCCATATCTTTACTGTTGTGAACTGCACATTCAACACCACGCCCCAAATTTCCGTAGCCTGCAATACCTATTCTAATTTTCATATATTATCACCCTTTTTTAGCACACGTAAGTCGAATCACGAATAGTTTTAAAAGGCAAATTTCCGATAATACTGTAGAAAAATCTGTGAATATACGTCGGTATTATTCTTGATTTTTCTTTGTCTTATACAAAAATCTTCTCTTTTAAAACTCTTCGACCTTAAACGCAGAAAAATTTAGTGCAATTTAAATGCGGAGGACGAAGTCAGGCTGACGCCTTATGAGGACGACAAATTAAAAGTGTGCAAATTTTTTTAGTTTAAGGCATACGGGATTCAACTCCCGTGTGCTTATAGTAATGTTATACCTCAAAATGAAAAAAAATTCAAGAGAAATGCGTAAAAAAATAACGTTTTAATTGTATTTTGTTGATATATTATATAATTTTTGCCACAGACTATAAACAATTTGTATAATAAAACGCAATTTAAAAACAGAAAAAAAGTATTGCATATTTATAAAAAATGTTGTATAATATCTGTAACTATATTATTTGGAGGAATTCATAATGAAAAAGAATTTATTGAAAATTATGGCACTTACAATAGTTTGTGTGCTTGCTGTAACAGCTCTTGCGGCTTGCGGTGGTAAAAAAGCAGAAGATAATAAGCTTATAATGGCAACAAATGCTGCTTTCCCTCCGTATGAGTATTATGAAAACGAAAAAATTGTTGGTATTGATGCTGATATAGCTGCTGCTATTGCTGAAAAGCTTGAAATGGAGCTTGAAATCCAGGATACTGAGTTTGGTTCAATTATAACAGGTGTTCAGTCAGGCAAGTACGATATGGGTATGGCAGGTATGACTGTTACTGAAGAAAGAAAGCTTTCTGTAAACTTCTCTGATACATATGCAACAGGTATTCAGTCAGTTATCGTTAAAGCTGATTCTGATATTAAAGACCTTGATGCTTTAGAAGGCAAGAAAATCGGTGTTCAGCAGGACACAACAGGTCACATTTATTCAGCAGACCAGTATGGTGACGATATGGTAATTCCTTTTAACAAAGGTACAGATGCTGTTGCAGCTTTGGTAAGCGGCAAGGTTGATTGTGTTATTATCGACAACGAGCCTGCAAAATCTTTTGTAGCTGCAAACGATGGTCTTGTAATTCTTGACACAGAGTATGCTGTTGAAGATTATGCAATCTGTATTGCAAAAGAAAACACAGAATTACTTGAAAAGGTTAACGGTGCATTAAAAGAGCTTATAGCTGACGGTACAGTTAAGAAGATTATTGACAAATACATCAGCGCTGAGTAATTTGAGTTGTGTTTGGATATGACGCTGCACAAAGTGTAGCGTCAAATCTACGTTTAGGAGTTGATTTTTTTGACTTTAAAAGAACAGTTCGTTTTGAATTTTATTGACGACAGCAGATGGAAGTATCTTGCCGAAGGTCTTGGACGGACTCTTTTAATAGCATTATTTGCAGTTATACTTGGCACATTAATAGGCGTTGTTGTTGCGACAATCAGGTCAACCTATGATAAGAATTGTGAATCAATGGCAAGAAACAGCAAGTTAAGCTATTATATACTTAAGCTTTTTAATATAATATGCAAGATTTATCTTACTGTTTTCAGAGGAACTCCTGTTGTTGTTCAGCTTTTGATTGCATATTTTATAATTTTTGCATCATCAACCAACGGAATTATGGTGGCGGCTATAGCTTTTGGTATTAATTCCGGTGCGTATGTTGCTGAAATTTTAAGAGGCGGAATAATGGCGATTGACCACGGTCAGTTTGAAGCCGGCCGTTCACTTGGATTTAATTATGTGCAAACTATGGTTTACATTATAATTCCACAGGTGTTAAAAAGTGTGTTACCTACATTACTGAATGAATTTATTGCACTTTTAAAAGAAACATCTGTATCAGGTTATGTTGGTATTGTTGACCTGACAAAAGGCGGAGATATAATAAGAGGCCGTACGTTCTCGGCATTTATGCCACTTCTGGCTGTTGCGGCTATTTATCTTGCCATAGTAATGCTGCTTACGTATCTGACAAGTAAGCTGGAAAGGAGACTTCGTAACAATGAGCGATAGTATTATTAGTATAAAACAATTAAAAAAGCACTTTAATCATGGTGCAATAAAGGCAATTGATGGTGTTGACCTTGAAATTGCAAGAGGAGAGGTTATCGTTATTATTGGTCCTTCAGGATGCGGAAAATCAACTTTTCTTCGTTCACTGAATTTGCTTGAAATGCCTACAGATGGCAATATATACCTTGAGGGTGTTGATATAACTGACCATAAAAATGATATAAATATGCACAGACGTAAAATGAGTATGGTGTTCCAGCAGTTTAACCTGTTTCCGCATATGACGGTTTTGAAAAATCTTTGTATTGCACCTATGAAACTTAAAAAGGTTTCTAAAGAGGAAGCAGAAAAGAAAGCTATGGAGCTTCTTAAAAAGGTTGGACTTGAGGACAGAGCAGATGCTTATCCTTCACAGCTTTCAGGCGGTCAGAAACAGAGAATTGCAATTGTGCGTGCACTTGCAATGGATCCTGAAATTATGTTGTTTGACGAACCTACTTCAGCTCTTGACCCTGAAATGGTCGGCGAGGTATTGGATGTAATGAAGTCTCTTGCAAAAGAGGGTATGACAATGGTTGTTGTTACTCACGAAATGGGATTTGCAAGAGAAGTTGCAGACAGGGTGTTGTTTATGGACGAGGGTGTTGTTGCAGAAAGCGGAACACCTGAGCAGATTTTCAACAATCCGCAAAATCCACGTACACAAGCATTTTTAAGCAAAGTATTATAATTAACACAAAGTCACCTCGTTACATAATATAATAGCGAGGTGATTGTTATTATGTTAAACATACTTTTGGTTGGTATTATATGCTTTTTTTGTGCTTTTGGTGCTGTTCAGTTTTGCGAGCTGATTTTTGGAGCGGAGAAAAGAACTCAAAGCAGAATTATATCTGTTATACCATTGCATAATAATGAAGCGGATGTTGAGTGCATCGTAAGAAACGCATTTATTAATCACAAAAAAATCATTGCAGTTGATTACGGTTCGTATGATGATACACTTAAAATCTTACATAACTTAAAACTTGAATTTCCCGGGCTTGAGGTTTTAACACAGGAAGAGTTTATAAATTTTTTAAAGGAATATAACAATGTGGAACGATACAAATTTTGAAGAAATTGAAGGAACGATTGAAAATATAATATATTGCAATGCGGCAAATGGCTACACTGTGTGTAATGTTTTATTAAAGGACGGCACTGATATGGCAGTTGTGGGTTGTTTGCCTGCTCTTGCTGAGGGCGAGCTTGTAAAACTAACAGGCAAATTTGTAATACATCCTGATTATGGCGAGCAGTTTAAAGCAGAAACATATGAAAGAATTATGCCTAGAGAGATTTCTGATATTTTAAGATATTTGTCCTCAGGAATAATTAAAGGGGTTGGGCCTGCAACTGCAAAAAAAATCACAAATCGTTTTGGTTGCGAAACGCTTGAGATTATAGCCAATTATCCTGCAAGGTTGTCTGAAATATCAGGCATTTCTGAGAAAAAAGCACTGGAAATCGGTGAAAGCTATGCTCAACAGCTTGGTGTTCGTGATGTTGTTATGTTTTTGCAGCGTTATGGTATTTCTTCAAAATTTGCACTTAAAATATATCAGAAGTTTGGTGCTAACACAGTTGAATTAATCAAGCTTAACCCTTATATTATGGCTGAGCAGGTTAACGGCATAGGGTTTAAAAAGGTTGATTCAATTGCAACATCTATGGGTGTTGAAAACAATGATAAACGCCGAGTTGAATCAGGCGTTATATATTGTCTTTCGCTTTCTGTTATGAACGGACATACCTGCGTGCCGAAAGCAATGCTGATTGAAGATGCAAAAAAGCTTATGGAGGTAGACGAGGGAGAGGTAGAAAATGCAATAAACACCCTTGTTTTTAATGATAAGCTATATATAGATAATGCTTCTGATTTTGAACTGGTTTATTTGCCTGCGTTTAAAAATGCTGAGAATTACACTGCCAGAAGTCTTATGGAGCATACTAAAAACAAATATACTGTGCAAGACAAAAAGGTGCAGAAAATCATTGATGGAATACAAAAAAAGGACGGTATTGTTCTTGCGGAGCGTCAGTGCGATGCTGTTCATATGGCGGTAAACAATGGTGTTACTGTAATAACAGGTGGACCGGGAACAGGCAAAACAACTATAATTAATGCAATTATAAAAACTATGTCTGAAATGGGTTGCACAGTGTGCCTTGCTGCACCGACAGGCAGGGCGGCAAAAAGAATGACAGATATGTGCGGAGTTGAGGCAAAGACGATACACAGACTTTTAGAGGTTGAGTATCGTGACGATGATGAAACAATGCATTTTGCAAAAAATGAAAACAATAAAATTGACTGTGATGTTTTAATAATAGACGAAATGAGTATGGTTGACATTATGCTGATGTCAGCTGTGCTGAAGGCATTAAAACCACTTGCTCGTCTTGTGTTGGTTGGTGATGCAGACCAGCTACCATCAGTATCTGCGGGATATGTTCTGCGTGACATTATATCTTCAGGAGCAGTGAAAACTGTTTCATTAACGGAGATTTTCAGGCAAGCAAAAGAAAGTGCAATTGTTGTTAATGCACATATGATAAATCATGGTGAATATCCTGTTTTAAATGGTGAAAATTCAGACTTTTTTATTGTCAGACGTGATGGTGGTCAGGATATAGTGAATACAATAGTTGACCTTTGTATTTCACGTTTGCCTAAAGCATACGGTTATGACAGTGTGAATGATATTCAGGTAATATCGCCGACGCGTAAAGGATCGGCAGGTATAGTGTCTTTAAATGAGCAATTGCAAAAGGCAATCAATCCACCTTCGCACGACAAAGCCGAACGCAACTACGGAAGCTTTGTGTTCCGCGAGGGCGACAAGGTTATGCAGAATAAAAACAATTATGATATTCCGTGGACAAGGGGCAACGATATAATCGGCGGAGTTGGTGTGTTTAACGGTGATGTTGGATTTATTAAAGAAATAGACAATGAAAATGAGCTTATGATTGTTGTTTTTGATGAAAAGGAATATATGTATTCTTTTTCTCAGTTGGACGAGCTTGAGCTTGCTTATGCTATAACTGTTCATAAAAGTCAGGGCAGTGAATTTGATGCTGTTGTTATGCCAATGTATCCTTGTGCACCGATGCTGCAGAACAGAAATCTTTTATATACTGCCGTAACAAGAGCAAAAAAGCTTGTGGTGCTTGTGGGGCGTGAAAGCTGTGTGAATATAATGGTGGACAATGCAAATCAGCAACGCAGGTTTTCAGGTCTTTGCAGAAAGCTTGAGGAGCTTAACAATGAAGATTTATGATTTTTTAAGTAATTTGTTTTTTCCCAGAAAGTGTATGTTTTGCAATAAGGTATTGCCGTTTGGTATTACTGTTGATTATTGTGTTGATTGTGAAAGCAATGCTGCATTCGAGCGTGACAGACTTTGCAAAATATGCGGCAAGCCAATAACTGTTCCGCGTGGAGACCTTATTTGCAATCTGTGCCGCAAGAAAAAGTATAGCTTTATACAAAATGTTACACGTTATTTATATGATGGTAATGCAAGAAATGCAATAATACGTATGAAGTTTCGGGGCAACAATCAGTGGATTGCATTGTCACTTGGAAAGCTGCTTGCTGAAACGGTAGTGGAGGAGTATGCTGATATTACATTTGACTGTGTTACTTATGTTCCAATCAGCAAGAAGCGTATGCGTGACAGAGGATTTAATCAGTCTGAGCTTATTGCAGGGCAGATTTCACAGCGACTTGGAGTTCCGTTGTTTCATAATACACTTGTTAAGATTAAGGATAATCCTAAACAAAGCAGGCTTAAGGCAGCACTGCGTGAAAAGAACGTAAAAGGTGTGTACCAATATGGAACAGACAGTGTTGCTGATATGACAGTTTTGCTTGTTGATGATGTTTACACAACCGGTGCAACATTGAATGAATGTGCAAGAATGCTTAAAAAATCAGGGGCATTACTTGTGTATTGTGCAACTGTTTGCACTACCGAGAGGGGTAACAGATTTTGCATATCAGAGAAAAACTTGAAAAAATTAAAGAATGGCTGAATTCAGACAGCTTTGATGCAGTGTACAGAATGCTTGCAGTGCTTGTGGCATTATGCCTTGTGTTTGCATATATTATGACTAAAAAGCAACAAAAACCCGAAAAGGTGGAGAATATACAGGTGTACGTAAAGGGCGAAGTGGCAAATCCCGGTGTGTATACTCTTGAAGCTGGCGGCCGTATACAACAGCTTATTGATGCGGCTGGTGGTCTTACAAAAAACGCAGATATAGATGATGTAAATCTTTCCGAAAAGGTAATAGATGAGGAAGTGATTGTTATTCCAAAGCTTTCTGACAATACTGATAACAGACTTATAAATATCAATACTGCTACTGTTGAACAGCTAGATGATTTGCCCGGCATTGGTAGGAATTATGCCGAAAGAATAGTGGAACACAGAGAAAAGTATGGTAAGTTCAAAAGGATTGAGTATATAATGAATGTTAAAGGTATTGGTGAATCCTTGTTTAATAAGTTTAAAGATATGATAACTGTTTGATGAGCTGTGGTGTTTGCCACAGCTCGTTTTTAAGTTATATTTTCTATGTTTTACAATAGTATAATAAAAATTCCGTAGCGAATATTTTTTATACTATTATAGGTTGAATTTGTTTATATTCCAATGCATATTCCGCTGACGGAATAAGCATATCACATTTTGCAACAAGTGAGTTTGGTTTTTGAATATGGTCATCCTGTCCAAAGGGTGTGAAAAATATATTTTTATAATTCAACAGCATACCTATATTTTTTGCAGCTGCCGCAAGTCCGTCGTTTGTTGACACAAACAACAGCAGTGGTTTTGCGTTGCGAAGGTGAGCCTTTGCCGCCATTGTTACACAGGTGTCATTAACGCCTGTTGCAAGCTTTGCAAGCGTATTGCCGGTGCATGGTGCGATTATAAGCAGGTCGAGCATTTTTTTTGGCCCTATGGGTTCGGCTTTTTCTATTGATGCTATAATTTTATTTTCACATATTTCTTCTGTTTGTTTTATAAAGTCAAGTGCTTTGCCAAATCTTGTATCAGTACAATAAACCATTTCGCTCATTATAGGAATAATATTTGCTCCAAGCTGTTTGATTTTTTGCATTTGTTCTATAACAGGCTTTAATGTACAAAAAGAACCTGTAAGTGCAAATCCTATATTACTGTTATTAAGCTCCAAAGCCGTTCACCTCCAATTCATCAAGCATATTAATGATGGTATCTTTAATGATTATTCCCGCAGTAACTGGTGCAACTGTACCGGGGAGAGAAAGTGCCCATATTAATTTTTTGCCATACTTTGCAGCCGCTTCCATATCAACACCACCAGGCTTGCTGGCAAGGTCGATAATAAGTGCGTCATTTTTCACTTTTTTAATAAGATCTTCTGTTAAAATCATTGACGGAACAGTATTTATAATAAGGTCATAATTGCCTATATCGGCTGCAAGGTCTTTTAAATGTATTCCTATGTAGCCGTAAGCCTTTATCCATGCTAAATCCTCAGTTTTTCGTGCTTCGGCGGCTACCTTTGCACCTAAGGCACTGAATTTTTCGCAGGCAAGCTTTCCTATTCTGCCAAAACCAAGCACAAGCACACTTAAGCCGTGTATTGTAACAGGCATATTTTCCATTGCAATTTGTATTGCACCTTCAACAGTTGGTACTGCATTGCGGATTGCCATTTCTTCACGTTTTAAATAATCGTGTACTATTACTCCATAACCTTCTGCAAGTAATCTTAACTTGTCGTTTACCTTTCCGCCAATAACAGTTTGTTTAGGCGATATAACAGAAAAAATCTGCTTGAGTCTGATTAAGTCCTTTTGCATCGGGGTACTGAGAGTTTCGTCATCTGTTGTACAAGGCAAAGGTAATACTATAACATCTGCCTCTTTTATAAGAGAAGCATCAAATTTGCATACTTTTACTTTGCTGCTGAAATTTTCAGCATCATCAAAGCCTGTAGCTTTAACTGAATATCCATCATTAGCAAGACTGTCGGCAAGCTTTGCCTGCCTTAAATCTCCGCCGCATATTAAAAAATTCATATAATCAGTCCTTTTTATGTTCTAATATATTATATTAAAACCTTGCGTTTGTGGTGCAAAAAAATAACGTGCTGAAGCAATAGTTTTGCTTCAGCACGTTTCATACTATACTGTTGTTAATTGTTTTAATTCAATTTTACCGTCTGTGAAGTCAATTGATATCTCATCGCCTTTTTTTATTTCTCCTGATAGAATCTTATCTGCAACGCAGTTTTCGATGTTTTCCTGAATTGCGCGTCTTAAGGGGCGGGCACCATATCCTGTATCATTGCATTTGCCTGTGATAAATGTAATAACGCTTTCACTTATAGTGCAGATAATGCCTTTTGCTTCAAGCCTATGTTTAAATTCATTAAGCATATTTTGTGCAATTTCTGCCATTTGCTCGCTGTGGAGAGTTTTGAAAATTACAATGTCATCAATTCTATTTAAAAATTCAGGCTTAAAAAGACGTTTTATTTCGTTATGAACACTTTGCTTTATTGCCTTGTAGTCTGTAAAGTCGTTTTTTTCAAAGCCTAATTTGTTTTTTACAGTTATTTCTCTTGCACCAACATTTGATGTCATAATAATTACAGTGTTTTTAAAATCAACAACACGTCCGTTTGAGTCGGTTAAAACACCATCCTCTAAAATCTGCAGTAAAATATTAAAAACATCGGGATGAGCTTTTTCGATTTCGTCAAGCAAAATAATGGAGTAAGGGTGACGGCGAATTTTCTCGGTAAGCTGACCTCCATCCTCATGACCAACATAACCAGGAGGAGCACCGATAAGCCTTGCAACAGAATGCTTTTCCATAAATTCACTCATATCAAGGCGTATCATAGCATTGTCGTTTCCAAACATAACTGCTGCAAGAGCTTTTGTTAGCTCTGTTTTGCCAACTCCTGTGGGACCTGCAAAGATAAATGAGCCTATTGGACGCTTTGGGTCATTAAGACCAACTCTGCCACGTCTGATAGCTTTTGATATTATACTTATAGCCTCATCCTGACCTTTAACACGTTCTTTTAATGTAGCTTCCATATTAATAAGCTGCTTGCTTTCTGAGGTGTTGATTTCACTTACAGGTATGCCTGTTGCAAGTGAAACTGCTGCAGCTATATGTTCGGGCTTAAGAACAGGACGATTTGTATTCTTTTTGATATCTGCACGTTTTTGTGCAGATTTTATTTTCTTGAGTATTTCATCGCTTTCTATTTTTAAATCAGCTGCGGTTTCGTAGTCGTTTTTTATTATGGCAACATCCATTTCGCTGACTGTTTTTAAGTATTTCGTATTAAGCTTGCTGAGATTGGTTGATGCGGCAAAGGCTTCGTGCTTTAGCTTTGACGCTGCCTCATCTATTAAATCAATGGCTTTATCAGGTAAAAATCTGTCCTGAATATACCGTTCTGACATATAGACTGCACTGTCTGCCGCTTCATCTGAAATAATTATATTGTGATGATTTTCGTAATGCTTTTTTATGCCTGAAATAATGTTTTTTGTTTCTTCAGCAGTTGACGGTTCAACAATGACAGGTTGAAAACGTCGCTCCAACGCCTTATCCTTTTCGATGTGTTTGCGGAATTCGTTTATTGTTGTTGCTCCGATTATCTGCAATTCGCCACGTGAAAGAGGAGGCTTTAATATGCTTGCCGCATCTATTGCACCTTCTGCTGCACCTGCACCAACCATATTATGAAGCTCGTCAATAAACAGAATAACGTTTTTGCTTTTTTTAACCTCATCTATGACCTTTTTAAGACGTTCTTCAAAGTCGCCTCTGTATTTTGTTCCTGCTACCATAGAGGGCAAGTCAAGGGTTACAATTCGTTTGTTTTTAAAATCATCAGGCAGCTCGTTATCCGCAATTTTTTGTGCCAGAGCTTCAACGATTGCAGTTTTGCCAACACCGGGCTCGCCTATAATGCATGGGTTATTTTTTGTCCGCCTTGAAAGTATATTTATAACACGTTCAAGCTCTTTTGTTCTGCCTATGATTTCGTCCAGCTTACCTTCATGTGCAAGCTGCGTTAAATCCTTGCTGTACTTGTCTAGAGTAGGGGTGTGGCTATGCTTTGTATTTTCGTTTTCGTACACTGGCATACATTTTTGTGCAAGCTTGTCGTATAGCTTTTCTATAGGTATATTTGCGGCGTTTAAAAGGCGTACAGCGATATTGTCACCTGAACGGATTATTGCCATAAGCATATGCTCTGTTCCTATAAGCTTGCTTCCGCATTGCCTTGAAATATCATACGAACGCTCAGTTATACGCTTTGCCGCAGGTGTGAACATCTTTCTGCGGGTTATCCCGGTTTGTGCAATATCGTCAGGAATATAACATATTCCAAGAAGATTATTAAGTCTTTCAAGTGCAATTTCTTCACTTAGCCCGAAGCTATGAAGAGTTTTGGCTGCGATGCCTGTATTCTCTCGCAACAATCCCATTAATATATGCTCGCTGCCTATCGTGTTACTACCGTTTTCTATAGCGTATTCCTTTGCGTGCTGTAACGCTTTTGTGCAATAATCGTTAAATTTGTTCTCAATTCCCATTTATTTCACCTCAATGATATTATAACCAAAAACGATTAAGGTAATCATTATATTATATTCAGCAAACTAAAAAACAGGCATCAAAACTTTTGATGCCTGTAATTCATTACGCCTTGCCGTCGCAACCAAGAACTTCTGTAATCTTATGCTTAACCATTTCTTTAACAGCGTTTCTTGCCGGTGTTAAATACTGTCTGGGGTCAAAGTGTGACGGATTTTCGTTCATATATTTTCTGATTGAACCTGTCATAGCAAGTCTGATGTCAGAGTCGATATTAATCTTACAAACAGCGTTTCTTGCAGCTTCACGAAGCATTTCTTCAGGAATACCAATAGCATCAGGCATCTGGCCACCGTTTTCGTTAACCATTTTAACATATTCCTGCATAACACTGCTTGCACCGTGCAATACAATCGGGAATCCCGGAAGCTGTTTTCTGACTTCGTCAAGAATATCAAATCTTAACTGTGGTTTCTGACCGGGTTTGAATTTGTAAGCACCGTGGCTTGTGCCGATAGCAATAGCCAATGAGTCAACACCTGTACGTGTAACAAAGTCAACAACCTCTTCAGGCTTTGTGTATGATGCATCTTCGTCTGAAACGTTAACGTCATCTTCTACGCCTGCAAGTCTGCCAAGCTCGCCTTCAACAACTGCACCGTGAGCGTGAGCATATTCAACAACTTTCTTTGTAAGCTCAATGTTCTCTTCATAAGGAAGATGTGAACCGTCAATCATAACTGATGTAAAACCACCGTCGATACAAGCCTTACATAGCTCAAATGAATCACCATGGTCTAAGTGTAATGCAATAGGAAGGTCTGTTTCTGCAACAGCAGCTTCAACAAGCTTAACAAGGTAAGTGTGATTAGCATATTTTCTTGCACCTGCTGAAACCTGAAGAATAACAGGAGCATTAACTTCTTTTGCAGCTTCTGTGATACCCTGAATGATTTCCATATTGTTTACGTTGAATGCACCGATGGCGTAACCGCCTTCGTATGCTTTTTTGAACATTTCTTTAGTTGTAACTAAAGGCATTAAAATCAACTCCTTATTTGTTTGTTATTATTTTAACATACTTTTTTTAATAATTCAACTATTTGTTGAAAATATTACCAATTAAATATAATGAGCCGCAGACGCAAATAACGTCGCTATCAGTTGCGAGAGCTTTTTTAACAGCATCCAGCTTGTTTTTTTCAACTGACACATCGTGGCAGAATTTTTTTGCAAGCTCTGCAAGACTGTCGGCATCAAGCTTTCGTGGATTTTCCGGCTCTGTTGCAATAAAATGCTTTGCAAGCGGAGCAATTTCCGCTATGCATTTTTCGTATTCCTTATCCTTTAACATCCCCATAACAAGTGTAATTTTTTTGTCAGGAAAATAATCAGTAAGGGCATTTTTTAGTGCTGTTACACCTGAGTAATTGTGAGCACCGTCTATAAGTATTGTCGGGTTATCGCTTATAAGCTCAAGTCTTCCGCCGAAATTGGTGTTTTTTATGCCGGCTTTTATGGCATCGTAAGAGATACCAAGCACCTTTAAAGCTTCAATAGCAGTTACTGCATTGAAAATCTGGTGCTTACCAAGCATTTTTAAGCAGTAGCTTTCGCCCTTATAACGAAATTCTGTGTTTCCCGGTGCAAGCTTTACGGCTTCAATTTGCGAGCTGTCACAAATAACAAGCTTGCAATTTTTTTCGGTGGCAGTGTCTGCTATAAGCTTGTTTACTGCATTGTCATTGTCTGCATATGCTACAACAGTTCCGCCGTGTTTTATTATTCCGCATTTTTCATATGCTATTCGTTCAACTGTGTCACCAAGCATATCTGTGTGGTCAATGCTTATACTGGTTATGACGGCAACCTCAGGAACAGGAATAACATTTGTTGCATCAAAACGTCCGCCAAGTCCGACTTCTAACACAACATAATCGCAACCCATCTCGGCAAAATACATCATACCAACTGCTGTAACAACTTCAAATTCAGTAGGACAGCATGTGTCGTCTATAACATCTTTGATAACCGATGTATAGCGTGCAAGTGCATCATCTGAAATATACTGTCCATCAATTTGAATTCTTTCATTGAATTTATTAACAAACGGTGAAATATATATTCCTGTTTTATAGCCTGCCGCTGTAAGTGAATTTGCGATAAAGGAAGAGGTGGAGCCTTTTCCGTTAGTGCCTGCGACGTGGATAAATTTTAACTTTTTATGTGGATTGCCAACTCTGTTTAACAGCTCGGTTGTGGTTTCAAGCCCTAATTTTGTACCGAGCCGTTCTAAAGAGTGGATAAAATCAATTGCTTCTTTTAAATTCATTTTAAGTTATTTAGTCCTTCCAATACCTTTTGAAGCATAGCGTTGTATTTTACGCCTTTTTCTTTTTCTGCTTCAATTACTGCAGCAGGAGCTTTTGCAACAAAGCCTTCGTTTGAAAGCTTTTTCTCAACTCGTGCAATTTCATCTTCAAGACGTTTTTTCTCTGCTGTAAGACGTGCGATTTCTTTTTCTTTATCAATAAGGTCGCCTTGAGGCATAAAGATTTCGGCACCCTCTGTTACAAGAGAAACGCAGTTTTCTTCAATTCCAGCTTTTGTATTTGTTACAACAACGCTGTCAGCCCATGCAAGCTTTTTGAAGAATGCTTCGCCCTGTGCAAACACGTCATTTAACTCTGTTACTATAATTAACTTTGCTTTCTTTGACGGCGGAACATTCATTTCTGTTCTGATATTTCTTATAGCCTTGATTGCCGCCTTAATAAGCTCGATGTTTTCAACATCCTTTTTGAAGTTAAGCTTTTCGTTATATTCTGGCCACTGAGAAATCATTATTGCCTTTTTGTCTGTTACAGGAAGGTAGCTGTAAATTTCTTCTGTGATAAATGGCATAAATGGATGCAATAGCTTTAATACGTTTGAAAGAACGTACACAAGAACATTCTGCGGGTTTTCGTTTGTTCCCATTCTTGGTTTAACAAATTCGATATACCAGTCGCAAAGCTCGTCCCAGATAAAGTCGTACAAATTCTGAACTGCAATACCAAGCTCGAATTTATCAAGATTATCAGTGATTTTTGCAACCAAATCGTTGTACTTGCTTAAAATCCATTTATCTTCAGGCATTAAGCTTTCGGGAAGTACATCGCTTGCATCGTCGCCTAAGTTCATAAGTACAAAACGTGATGCATTCCAGATTTTATTTGCAAAGTTGCGGCTCGCTTCAACTCCCGGAGCACCAACGATTTTGTTTACCTCGGGGTTGGGGTTTTTACCGCTTTCAACCGGCGGGTCATAGGTTACAGGGAATCTCATATCATTACCCGGTGCTACACCTGTAACAAGGGTAAATCTCAATGCATCTGCACCATACATATCAATAATCTGAAGAGGGTCAACACCGTTGCCCTTTGATTTCGACATTTTTTCACCGTTGCCGTCACGTACAAGGCCGTGAATAAACACGTGCTTGAACGGTGCCTTACCTGTATGCTCACAAGCTGAGAATATCATTCTTGAAACCCAGAAGAAAATAATATCGTAACCTGTTACAAGAGTGCTTGTGGGATAGAAATAGTCAAGCTCTTTTGTTTTTTCAGGCCAGCCTAATGTTGAGAACGGCCATAATGCTGATGAGAACCATGTGTCAAGCACGTCGTCCTCTTGTCTTACAGGCTTTCCGCATTTTGGACATACTGTGATATCTTCTTTTGAAACAGTCATTTCACCACAATCATCGCAATAGAATGCGGGAATTCTGTGACCCCACCACAACTGACGTGAAATACACCAATCATAAACATTTTCCATCCAGTTCATATATGTTTTTGAAAAACGCTCAGGAACAAATTCTGTTTCCTTGCTGTTAACGGCTTCAATAGCAGCCTCAGCAAGCGGCTTCATTTTAACAAACCACTGGTCTGAAACAATTGGCTCTATTGTGGTGCCACAACGATAGCACTGACCAACGTTGTGAGAATGGTCTTCTGTTTTAACAAGAAGTCCCATTTCCTCAAGGTCTTTTATCATTGCCTTACGGCATTCGTAACGGTCCATACCTTCATACTTGCCGGCATATGAATTCATTGTTGCATCGTCATTCATAACCTTTATGATTTCAAGGTCGTGACGTTTACCAACCTCAAAGTCGTTGGGGTCGTGTGCAGGTGTGATTTTAACGCAGCCTGTACCAAATTCCTTGTCAACATATTCGTCTGTAATAACAGGGATTTCTCTGTCAGTAAGAGGCAGAAGAAGTGTTTTGCCTACAATGTTTTTATAACGTTCATCCTCGGGATTAACTGCAACAGCAGTATCACCGAAAAGAGTTTCCGGTCTTGTGGTAGCAATTACTACATAATCGTCTGTACCCTTTATGTTATATTTAATATGCCAGAAATGTCCTGCATGCTCTGCGTGTTCAACCTCTTCGTTTGAAAGAGCAGTGATACAGTTCGGACACCAGTTGATGATTCTTGGGCCTCTGTATATAAGACCTTTGTTATAAAGGTTAACAAATACTTCTCTTACAGCTTTTGAACAGCCTTCGTCCATAGTGAAACGCTCTCTGTCCCAGTCACACGAGCAACCAATCTTTTTTAACTGACTGATAATGCGGCTGCCATATTTTTCTTTCCAGTCCCAAACACGCTCTAAGAACTTTTCACGTCCAAGGTCGTAACGTGTAAGACCTTCTTTTTCGCGAAGTTCTGCTTCAACCTTAATCTGTGTTGCAATTCCTGCATGGTCTGTTCCCGGCACCCACAACGCTTCAAAGCCTTGCATTCTCTTATAACGGATAAGAATATCCTGCAAGGTTTCATCAAAGGCGTGACCCATATGCAACTGACCTGTAACGTTTGGTGGCGGAATAACTATTGTATAAGGCTTTTTGTCCGGATTAGCCTCTGCATGAAAATATCCACCGTCAACCCAGGATTTATATATTCGGTCTTCAACCTGATGCGGATTGTATTTTGTCTCAAGATTTTTCATCTGAAAACTCTCCTCCATTTTACTAAATATACTTATTAATTATATATCATTTTTACCCTTCAAGTCAATAGCATTTCTAACAATATCTTAATTTGTAACATTCTTGTTATTGATAAATTGAACATATAGTGGTAAAATAGAATTAACAGAGTTAAACTTGTTAGCAAATTTAATGTAAACCCGCAATAAAGGATATTGAAAATTGCCGGAAGTAGAGTGGAATATATGATAACTATTTTTAACAGAAGAACGTTAATAATTACATACGATATGACAATTCAATCAAAAACCAGAGATATACTTGTAGCAAATAATATTGACTATACTATAAACCCTGTTATGGGGTTGTTTGGTTCAACACAAGCAGAATATAAGATATATGTTCATAAAAAAGATTATGAATATGCAAGTTATTTGATAAAAGATGTGTTCAGATGATTTTTTGCTCTGACTTGAGAAAATCAATATAAATATATCGAATATTGTTGAAAGAAGTAATGTAAATGCGAATTTTAGACGAAGATAGAGATACAGCCTTAAAAAATATTTTACTGTTGCTGACAAAACAGGAAGCAGTGCAACTCATTTCAGATTTGGAAGATTTGGTTAATGATGACACAAAGGGAAATCATTCTCACATAAATAATGAAGATTATTCAAAAGAAATAACAATAGCATTATATGAAGAAAACAACATTGATGACTTTTTTTCGGAAAGATGCAAAAAATTAATCACATATGATAAATAGTTTTTTAAGTTACCATTAAAAACATTGGCATCCAGATTATACAATCTTTATATGAGTATCGAAAAATGTCAAAAAACGAAAATTCCTTTACGGAGGTTATACATATGGATAACAAAATACAAATATTCGAAGATAAGAAAATAAGAACTGCGTGGGATGAAGAAAAAGAAGAATGGTATTTTTCTGTTGTTGATGTAGTTGGTGTTTTAACGGATAGTCCTAATCCAAATAACTACTGGAAGGTGCTAAAAAAGCGTTTAAAAGACGAAGGTAATGAGTCGGTTACAAATTGTAACCAACTGAAATTAAAATCACCTAAAGATGGAAAAAAATATAAAACAGATGTGGCTGATACTGAACAACTACTCCGTATTATTCAGTCTATTCCATCACCCAAAGCAGAGCCTTTTAAAATGTGGTTGGCACAAGTGGGAAGAGAAAGAATTGAAGAAACAATTGATCCTGAATTGACAATCAACAGAGCGTTGGAAACATATCTTAAAAAAGGATACACAAGAGAATGGATAAATCAAAGACTGCAAGCAATACAAGTTCGTAAAGAACTTACTGACGAATGGGATAAACATGGAGTACAAAAAGGCGTTGAATATGCCATACTTACAGATGAGATAACTAAAGCGTGGTCGGGCATGACAACACGGAATTATAAAAATCTCAAAGGACTGACCAAAGAAAATCTTCGTGATAATATGAGTACTTTGGAGCTTGTACTCAATATGCTTGCAGAAGCAGCGACGACAGAATTATCGAAAACAGCAAATCCCCAAACATTTAATGAAAATGTTAAAATAGCTAAACAGGGTGGAAGTGTGGCAGGTAATGCAAGAAAAGAAATTGAAGAAAAATCAGGTAGATCTGTTATAACATCAAAAAATGCAACCGAATTGAATCAAGTTATAATTGACTTAATAGAAGATATTGTTGATGAAGGTAACAATTAATATATTTTTTGTCCCTTGTATCACATGAGCATAATAAATATGTCGAATATTGTTGAAAAATAGAGGAGAAAAGATATGGGAAAGAGAATACTTGCATTTTTGATTGACCACATACTTATATGTTTTGCGTTTGCTATGCTTGGAATGGTTGAAGTGTTTGTGAAAATAGATTTTGAACTGTTCTGGAAATTGTATTACATATTTTTATT
>JAZNGX010000111.1:0-19880 GCA_045576675.1 Clostridia bacterium
ATGAAGCGGATGCAAAAAATATCATTAAAATTATAGACCACATTCTTATGATATATTTGGCTGAATATGGTGTTGGAAAGGCAAAATAATGAAAATCAATATAATTCGCGGTCAAAATCAAATAGGTGGTTCAATTATTGAAATATCAACAGATAAAACAAAAATAGTTTTTGATGTTGGAATCAATCTTGATGAGAATGAAAAAATAGAAATTCCTCAAATTGAAGGTTTGTTTTGTGGCGAAAAAAAGTATGATGCTGTCTTTGTTTCTCATTATCATTCCGACCATATTGGACTGCTTGATTATATAGTAAAAGACATACATGTGTATATGGGTGAAAGAGCTTTCAGAATTGTTGAAGCTGCAAATGATTACAGAGGAACACAGTGTGATTTTTCTCCTGAATTTATATATGAAAATAAACCCGTTTTGATTAATGATGTTAAGATTACCCCTATTCTTTGCGACCATTCGGCATTTGATTCATATATGTTTCTTATTGAAGCTGATGAAAAAAAGATTTTATATACAGGCGATTTCAGAGCTAATGGAAGATTAGATTACAATAATCTTCTATTAAAAATTCCTGTTGTTGATGCTTTGATAATTGAAGGGACTACTCTTTCAAGAGAAGATGTTGTGCAAAACATTGAAGAAGAAACACTTGAAGACATAGCTGTCAACGCTTTATCGAAGCATAGCGGACCAGCCTTTGTTATGATGTCCGCTATGAACATAGACAGACTTATTACTATGAGTAATGTAGCAAAACAAACTGGTAGGGTTTTTCTTGAAGATATTTATACGGCAAAAATTGCAAAAGCGTCAGAGGAAAGTTTATTGATTCCGGATAAAAACACAAGAGTGTTTATGACTGGTGGAGACAAACAATATCAAATGCTTTCCGAATTTGATGATATAAAAATAGGTAAGACTGCTATTTCAAAAGAAAAGTTTTTGATGTGCATAAGACCATCTATGAGAAATTATCTTTCAAAGTTATACGAAATATGTTCATTTGAAGACGGAATACTATTTTATGGAATGTGGAAAGGTTACCTTGAACAGGAAGATATGAAAGAGTTTGTAGATTTTATGAAATCTATGGGAGTAAAACTACATATTCTTCATACCAGTGGTCATGCTGATGAAATGACGGTGGAAAATCTTATTAAAGATATATCACCAAAAACGATAATTCCTGTTCATACGGAAAACGCAAAATGGTTTTCAAAATATGAAGATGTTCAAATAGTCTTTGATTGTAAAAACTATTGTTTGTAATTTTTCATACTTGACTTGTTATGAAAATTTATTAAATAGGTTTGCATCTAAACCTTATGTATCGCAATTACGTTCTTTACAATATAGTTCGTCAAAACCAAATGGAAAGGAGAATGAAATGAAATCAAGAATAATTATCCTGATTGGCGTGGTATTCACTATATATGGGTTGATATTATGCGTTATGTCAAATTTAAATCTTGGTGTTATACTTGTAGCTGTTTTGGGGATTAGTACATTATTATCCGGTGTTTTTTATGCAAGGCTAAAGCAAATAAAATTTTTCAGGCTTTGCAGGACTTTATTCATTTTATTCTTATGTGCAGAAATTGCCATTATAGCTTTTATAGCGATTTATGGAGCTGTTGATAATATTAATTATAACGAAGATGCTGTTATTGTTTTAGGTGCAGGTATTCGTGGAGACAAAGTGACACTACCGCTGAAAATGCGATTGGACAAAGCAATAGAGTATCATCATAAAAATCCTGATGCTTATATTGTTGTTACGGGAGGACAAGGATTACAGGAATATGTTACCGAAGCTTATGCTATGGAAAAATATCTTATCCAAAATGGCGTAGATGAGAATAGAATCATAAAAGAAGAAAAAGCAACATCCACGTTTGAAAATATGAAATTTTCGAAAGAAATACTTGACAATTGCTTTGAAACCGATTATTCAGTTGTTGTTATAACAAATAATTTTCATATTTTCAGAGGAGTGGCAACAGCAAAAAATGCCGGTTTTAAAAATGTTGCACATATGCATGCACAATTGCAATGGTATAATCTTATGCCATGCTTTCTGAGAGAAAGTCTTGCAGTAATCAAAATGATTATATTAGATTGATTTTATGATAAATAAGATACAAAATGAAAAAAATTTTTGACTTAAATAGCATGGATAACAGTTAAAACAGAGTTTATTCTTATGTTAACACATTAAAAAAAATAAAGAAAAGGATTTGATGAAAAATGAAAAAAGGTATCAGAGGGCACGACGTTGTCGCAAGCGGATTAAAAAACATAGACCAGAAGTGCTTTGAAGCAGGAATAGATTATATTCAGCTCGTATTGGAAAAAAGCATTGATGGTTTTAAAACAGGCGATTTTTCAGAAGAGTATGCCGAGAAAATCAGGCAGGAGCTTCCAAATACTAAAGTTGCAATTCTTGGCAGTTACATAAATCCATCAGACCCTGATGAAGATACACTTGCAAAAAGTATTGCAGCATTTAAAGAAAAAATTCGTTATGCAACAGTGTTAAAGCCTATTGCTGTTGGAACTGAAACAGGTTCATATATTGAGGGAAAAACACATAGCGAAGAAGCATACCAGCATCTTTTAAAAACTATTAAAGAGCTTGTTGCAGAAGCAGAAAAGTATAATGTTGATATTGCAATTGAAGGCGTGCTTTGGTTTGTAATTAATTCACCTGAAATAATGGCTCGTCTTATGAATGATGTTAATTCTGATAATATTAAAGTAATATTTGACCCTTGTAATTTGCTTAGCATTAACAATTATACCGAGCAGGATAAGATGATAAATGATATGTTTGATTTGGTGGGAGAAAAGATAGTAGCTATCCATGCCAAAGACTTTGTGGTTGAAAACGGTGAATTTAAGGGAACAATGCCCGGCAAAGGTATGCTTAATTATAAGCTTATATTTAAGAGGATGAAGGAAATCAATCCTGATATCCCTGTAATATGCGAGGGTATTGATGATGAAGCTGCAAAAGAGGCGTTTGATATTCTTGCTGATATTGAAAAAGCTATATAAAAACAGGCTGTAGTAATTATACTACAGCCTGTTTTTAACTTACTGCACCGATTTTTCTGAATTTGTTATATCTTTCATTTAAAAGTACATCTATAGGTACTGTACGCTTATTATTAAGCTCCTCGGTTAGAAAGCTTTTAAGCTCTGAGCATACTTCTTCGGCAGTTCTGTCACTCTCATCAATGATTTTATCAGACATTTCATCTGATATTAAATTATCATTAATATTTGGCATAATGCAACCTCCGTAAAATTCTCACACTCAGCACACGCTGTGCTGAACATATTATAACAAAAAAATCAGGGCTGTCAAGAAAATTATACCAATCAATACTTTTTAGTAATTTTATTTTTGCATACAGTGCAGGTAACTGTTATTTTCCCTTTTACCTTTGGAATACGAAGCGTAGTTTTACAGCACTTGCATTTTATAAATCTATGAGTTTTACGTTCTGTCCACATTTTTTTATATTGATTATACTTCTTAAGTTCTTTTCTTCTTTTTTCGTGGTTTTTAGAAAAACATCGAAAATAAGTATATATAAGCAATAGTGGTGCAAGCATCCGCAATATAAATATTTTTTGCAAAGGTACAATTACCATACACAAAAGCGACACAACAATTAAAACCTTTGAAAGCTCGTCAAAGCCGTATCTGCCTTGCATAAACACATGCAGTCTGTATGTTAATTTGTTCATTATTTTTCTCAATTGCACTAACCTCCACAATTTTCGTTTAATTCCATTTTATATATTAATTACTAACAATGGGTTAACAGAATGTAAACAATTTACAAAGGATTGATTTTTAACTACTTATAATGTATAATTAACTTGCCTTAATGTTGTAAATTAAACTATTAAAGTCTCCGCTAAATGGGAAGCCTTAATAAATTTTGTAATTTTTATCGTATGAGTATATAAATGACTATATGGTGAATAAGGAGATGTTTTTATGTTAGAATATATTAAAAACATTGAAATGAAGCTTACTGATGATCAAAAGGATGTTTTAAAACGTATATACGAACCAACGGTGGTTGCAACTCCATTGTCTGATTCAAGGAGGGATTTATGCATTTTGCCAGATGGAGAAATACGCTCATATGGTAAATTGTATAAAGAAAAGTATTTTTGCAGTACGTTGGGACAGACTGCATACCTTTCGTCGAAGGACTGTGGGTTGTCTTGGAGTATTAATTATTCTCATGGCAAGATGAATTCCTGTACATATATGGAAAACGGGGGAGTTTATATTACTGTTTGCGATAGGTTCAATAACTATAATGGTATTGAAACGGGTTTGTATGTTTTTCGGTCTGAAACGGGTCCTGATGATCAAAATCCGGAGATTATAAAATTGAGTGATGAGGGATATATTGATTCATTTCTGCCAAAGCAATCCCAGCACACGAAACGTATTTGGTTTACATCGCAGTTAAACGGAAATCCTGTGTTTTTTTATTCTGATGATTTAGGTTATACATGGACAAAAAGAAAAATTCCAAATCCCCATTGTTTTGAAACCGTATTCCCACATAAAGGTCTGAGATGGTGTTATGGAAGCGGAACGGAGCCAAATGTAATTGAGGTTTCAGAAAATAATATGCTTATGATAATACGCACTCCTATGGATTGCTTTTATAAAAGCTGTTCAAATGATGGCGGTGATACGTGGAGCACACCTGAGCCTACAGATTTTTACGGAACAAATACAACAGCATATTTATTAAAGCTTTCTGACGGAAGAATTATGAATTTTTGGAATAATACAGTGCCTCTTTCACAGCCTAATTTACTAAAAAACAAAGAATTTGACTGTTCTGAAAGTGATATAAACGGATTTAGTGAAATCGCATTTACTAACCGTGATGTGGCACATGCCGGCATAAGCGAAGATGGAGGAAAAACTTTTATTGGGTATCGTGAAATATTGCTGAATCCAATCCGTAATAATGCAGATTACAGATATGTCGGAGGTGTGAAGCATTCTGCAGATAAAAGCGTGCATCAATTTCAGGCGTTTGAACTGCCATATAATAAAATTATGGTATCTGTAGGTCAGAATATTGTATCAAGAAGAATTTTGATTTTTGATATTGACTGGTTGTATGAAACTGCAAGAAAAGAGGATTTTTTAACTGGATTAAATAATGTTACAACTCATACTTATCTTAATAGTGTTTCCGGTAGTCATTATCATGAGGTCGGGAATGGTCACTGTTCGTGGAACAGAATTTCATCTGCATTTCCGGTTCGTGATCCTGAGGGTAGTTTTGAAGAGGTTGTTTCTGTATCTAAACATACGGATGAACGACTTATTAATAATATAAGCGGTGTGTGCTGGAATTTTCCTTTGTCTAAATGCGGAAGAGTATCTGCAAAAATTAAAATTGCAGAAAAGCAGGCAAGATTTATTTTGTCTGACCGTTGGTACAATGTGTGCGATCCTTATGCTGCTTTTGGGGCACCCTTCTGGTTTGAACTTGACAGTACAGATACAGGGGATGGTTATGTTGATATTGATGTTGACTTTGACACTTTAAATAAATTGTCAACTGTGTATGTTAATGGCGAGTTTATGTTTAAAGTAAAAATGACCTCGGAATGTACGGTTGGAATATCATATTTAATTTTGCAGTGTGTTTGCGATGGAGAAAGTGAAGGCTTTTATATTAAATCCTTCAAAAAATGTGATAAATGACCACAGCAAAAAAGCTTGGCTCCAGATTATATGGTTTTAATTTAAGGATTTTCGAACATTGCAGAAAAATAAAAAGGAGTATTTAGAATGAAAAATTTATTACTTATAGGTGATTCGATCCGTATGGGATATGATAAGTCTGTAAAAAAGACTTTAGAAGGAAAGGCTAACGTTATTTTTCCTGATGAAAATTGTCGTTTTGCTTCGTATGTTTTAAGATATTTTCATGAATATTTAAAGGATATAAAAGGCGAGGATATAGATGTTGTTCATTGGAATACAGGACTCTGGGATTGTTTAAGATTATTCGAGGAGGAACCACATACCCCAATAGATGTATATGAATATTACATAGAAAGAATATGTACCAGAATTAGGAAGATATGCCCCAATGCACGTGTAATATTTGCAACTTCTACAAAGGTGCTTTCTGAAAAAATGAGCAAAGATTTTAAACGTTACAATGAGGAAATAGAAAAATATAACGAAGTTGCTGTCAAGATTGTTAAAAAATATGGTTTTAAGATTAACGATTTATATGCTCTTTCTGTAACACTTCCTGAAGAATCACATTCTGATGCGGTTCATTACTATACAACTGCAGGAACAGAGGCTTTTACCAATCAGGTACTTTCATTTGTTTTACCTGAACTTGGCATTAATGAAGAACTTGAATATCGTGAAGAAATGTATACAGATAAACCTATTGGGATATAAGATTTTTTGTCCCTGATTTGACAAAATCATAAAGTTTGATATACAAGGGACAAAAAAAGCCTTCCCCTTGAGGGGAAGGTGGGTTGCGTAGCAACTCGGATGAGGTGGAAATGAATAACGATTGCTTTCGCAATCTACACCTCACCACCGCCTACGGCGGAGCCTCTCCTCGAGGAGAAGCCTTTGAAGGTTGCATCTAAACCTTATGTGTCGCAATTAATTTATATATTGGAGGTAATGTAATGAAAAAAGTGTTATTAATGATTGTTTTAATGCTTTGTTTTACAACAAGTGTTTATGCACAGGAGTTTGTGGCATTAAAGCTGCCTATTGACGAATACAACTGGCGTGGCAAAGTGCGTTATGCAGACACAAAAGAAGGCATACCTTTATCTATGCTTTATGGTGAGCATTTATATGCTACTGTGCCTGCTGAGAATGCCGACAGACCGCTTGAAATGTTTATACCTGAAGAGATTACATTTACTGATAACACGCAAGAGTATGAATCATATGAATTCTTTGTGATGCGTGAGCTTGCAGAGGTTGGTGTTATAAAAGGCAATGAAAAGGGCGAAGCATTGCCTTATGCCGATGTTACCAGAGCTGAAGCAACTGCTATGCTTATAAGATTTTTGGGACTTGATTTGTCAGAGGATTATGGCATACCTTTTGACGATGTTGCAAAAGATGACTGGTTTTACAATGTGGTTGCAACCGCGTATAAATATGGAATAGTTGAGGGTGATTCTGATGCTTGTTTTTCTCCTGAAAGAAATGTTACACGTGAAGAAATGACAGTAATGACAGCACGTGCAATAAGCTTTGTTGGACTTGGATATTCAAAGGAGGACATATCAGATTGCACAGATTACAGTGAGATTTCAGAATGGGCTATAGAGGCTTACAACGAAATTGGAAGTCACGGTATTGTTGATATTGAATGGCTTGGTGAAGATGAAGCATTGCGTACTCTTAAACCTAAAAGCAATGCAAGCAGATACGATGCTGCGGTTATACTTTACAATTGCGGCAGAACGTTTCAGATATATCCGTTTGACATAGCAAAGCAATATGGCTTTGACAAGGAAATGCCCGTGATTGACGGGTCAACATCTACATATCCGTACACAACATCAGTTTACAATATGCTTTTTACAAATGGAGGGTATCATAACAGTATCCCTGCAAAGCACAGTAAAAGTCATAATTCATATAAACGGCTGATTGATGGCGAGGTTGATATGCTTTTTGCATCGGTATATCCTGCAAGTGATATTCTGGAATACGCAAAACAAAAAAATGTTGAGCTTGAGCTTATACCGATTGCGTATGATGCAATGATTTTCTTTACGAATATTGAAAACGAAGCAGAAGGATTAACTAAAGAACAAATCAGCAATATTTATGTTAATGATGCTTACGAAAACTGGTCTGAGGTTGGTGGGCCTGATGCTTTAATATATCCGTATTGCAGAAACAATGACAGCGGCAGCCACGCACAGATGGAAAAGCATTTTTTAAACGGCAGTGAAATACACGCAGAGGTACAAAAGGAAACTTCAACAACAATGGCAAATGTTCTTACTGATGTTATGAGTGCAAAAACTGACAATCCTGTTGGCTATGGGCTTGGTTACAGTATTTATTATTATTTTCATAATATGGATATGTTTTATGATACAAACTCACGACTTAAGCTGTTGGCAATAGATGGAGTTAAGCCTACTGATGAAACAATTGCTGACGGCAGTTATCCGCTTTCAAACAATACATATATTGTTTTACGTGCTGACACTCCCGAGCATTCTCCTGCACGAAAAATGGCAGAATTTATGTTGACGGAGGAAGGGCAACAGTGTGTTGAAAACGCAGGATATGGGAGATTGAAATAATGGATATTATAAAAAGACTTTTTGAGCTTTCGGATGCTGATTACAAGGCGTTTAATTCAAAGCTTATGCCAACCGTAAATCCCGACACAGTAATCGGGGTACGAACACCTGCATTGCGTAAGCTGGCAAAGGAAGTGTATGGCAAAGCGGATGATTTTATGGCAACACTACCACACAAATATTATGAAGAATATAATCTGCACGGCTTTATGATTGAAAAAATTAATGATTATGATAAATGCATTGATGCACTCAATAAGTTTTTACCATATGTTGATAATTGGGCAACCTGTGATTGCGTTACGCCGAAGGTTTTGAAAAAATATCCTGAAAGACTTTTAAAGCAAATTGATGTCTGGTTAACCTCTGGTCATACATACACAATCCGTTATGCTATAAAATTATTGATGAGCTTTTATCTTGATGAAAATTTTGATGCTTGTTATCTTGATAAAGTTTCAAAAGTTAAGTCTCAAGAGTATTATGTAAATATGATGATTGCGTGGTATTTTGCAACAGCACTGGCAAAGCAGTATGATGCCGCATTAAGCTATATAGAGAATAATCTTCTTGATGCCTGGGTTCACAACAAAACTATTCAAAAAGCGATTGAGAGCTTTCGCATTACAAATGAACAAAAAATGTATCTGAAAAAACTTAAAAGGCATTAAAAAAATCGAGCGGTCAGCTCGATTTTTTAATGTCTGTACATATCTACAATATTGTCTGCAACACTTCCGATTGTTGTAAACATTCGTGATGTGTTCTTTGCGATACGCTTTCTGTCCTTTTCAGTTATAGGATTAACAGCCATCATAACGCCCATACCAAAAAGAGCACCTGTTGCTATTCCTTTAATAAAACCGTGAGTCATCATTATAAAATCCGCTCCTTTCGGTTTTATTATTTACATATTAATCAAATATAATCAAAGGATTTATTAGCTTTTTTCATAAATATTGTATGCAGCAGCACGATAAAGTCTGTTTTTGGTAGCAAGATTAATGCCTGCGTCGTCAACATCCTCAGCAAGAATTATGTCTATACCCAATTTGTCAAACTCACGCAGAGTTGAGAATAACTGAGCTGCATATTGCTCTGCATTTCCTGATTTTTTTATAATGCAGCTTGTGTTTTTTGTTACATCGTTATAGCACATTACTCCAACCTTAGCATAATTTTCCAGACACTCATTTATAACACTTTCGAAATCGTTTCGCACTACCGTTACCTTTGCTTTTGGTGCATAATGCTTGTATTTCATACCTGGTGAGCGTGGTTGTTCATTTGTGTTACACTGGAATTTCTGCTCGACCTCGCCCAAAACTTCGGTTAGCTGCTCGTATGTAATTCCGCCCGGTCTTAATAGTGCAGGAACATCTGAGGTTAAATCTATAACAGTTGATTCAAGACCTACTTTGCAACTTCCGCCGTCAATTATCGCATCAATTCTGCCCATCATATCGTCAATTACATATTGTGCCGCAGTCGGACTTGGTTTCCCTGATGTATTTGCACTTGGTGCGGCAACGGGTACATTGCACTTTTGTAAAAGCTCAAATGCGATTTTATTTTCCGGCATACGCACTGCAACGGTATTTAAGCCACCACTTACCACGTCAGGAACATTTTTTGTTTTGTTCATTATAATAGTAAGCGGTCCCGGCCAGAATTTATCCATCAGTAATTTTGCATTTTGGGGAACATTTGTTACCAGCATATCAAGCATAGCATAATCAGCTATGTGAACTATAAGCGGATTATCTGACGGTCGTCCCTTTGCCTTGAATATATTATGAACAGCAGCTTCGTTTAATGCGTTTGCCCCAAGACCGTACACAGTTTCAGTTGGAAACGCCACAAGGCCGCCGTTTTTTAAGATTTCTGCAGCAATATCCAGCTGCGAAGGAAGAAGAAGCTTTGTCATCAGGATTCACCTTTTAACTTTTCTGCCTGATAATGTGTGTTCAGTGCATCGATTATTTCGTCAAGGTCACCGTTTAAAACTGCATCAAGGCGATGAATTGTAAGACCGATTCTGTGGTCGCTTACACGTCCCTGAGGGAAATTATATGTTCTTATACGCTCACTGCGGTCACCCGTACCAACCTGACTCTTACGTTGTTCGGCAATTTCATCGTGTTGCTGTGACTGCAACAAATCATAAAGACGTGAACGTAGAATTTTCATTCCCTTTTCTTTGTTTTTTAGCTGTGACTTTTCATCCTGACACGACACAACAAGACCTGTCGGCAAATGCGTGATTCTTACAGCAGAGTCTGTTGTATTAACGCACTGACCGCCTGGGCCACCTGCACGGAAAACATCAATTTTTAAGTCGTTTGGATTGATTTCAACTTCAACCTCTTCAACCTCTGGTAACACTGCAACTGTAACAGTTGATGTGTGAATTCTGCCACCACTTTCTGTTGAAGGAATACGCTGAACGCGGTGAACACCACTTTCGTATTTTAGTCTTGAATATGCACCCTGACCTGTTATGCCAAATGATACTTCTTTAATTCCGCCAAGCTCTGTCTGGTTAAGGCTTAGTGTCTCTATTTTCCAGCGTCTTGTTTCTGCGTACATTGAGTACATACGAAGTAAGTCACCTGCAAAAAGTGCTGCCTCGTCACCACCTGCACCGCCACGGATTTCAACGATAACGTTTTTATCATCGTTGGGGTCTTTGGGAAGAAGCAGTATTTTTAACTCTTCCTCATACTGTGCAATTTTTTCTTTGGCATCGTCATATTCAGCCTGAACAAGCTCTTTGAATTCTTTGTCTAAGCTTTCGCCAAGCATTTCCTTTGATTCCTCAAGCTGTTGCTTTGCAGCCTTATACTCATTGTATTTTTCAACAATAGGTGTAAGGTCGGAATGTTCCTTGCAAAGCTCACGGAACTTATTCTGGTCAGCAATTACTTCAGGGTCGCTTATTGACTTTGAAAGCTCGTCAAAACGCTGTTGTAAAAATGATAATTTATCAAACATATTTATCCTCCGTAATTACTTTAAATTTAACTGTCCTAATGATGCCTGCTTTAAGTATTCATTAATAAAGCCGTCTAAATCGCCATCCATAACTGCACCGATATTACCTGTTTCAAAGCTTGTTCTGTGGTCTTTTACAAGGCTGTACGGATGGAACACATATGAACGTATCTGACTTCCCCAGGCGATGTCCTTTTGCTCGCCCTTAAGGTCTTCAATTTTATCCTTATGCTCACGCTCTTTGATTTCAAACAGCTTTGATTTAAGCATTTTCATAGCGGTGTCTCTGTTTTTGTGCTGTGAACGTTCGCTCTGGCATGATACTACAACGCCTGTTGGAATATGTGTGATACGTATAGCACTGTCTGTCTTATTGATATGCTGACCGCCTGCACCGCTTGAACGGTAAGTGTCAACACGCAAATCATCAGGATTAATGTCAATCTGAATATCGTCGTCAATTTCCGGCATAACCTCGCACGAAGCAAATGAGGTATGGCGTCTGCCTGAAGCATCAAATGGAGAAATACGAACAAGTCTGTGTACTCCCATTTCGCTTTTGCAGTAGCCATAAGCATTAAGACCTGAAATCAATATTGTAACACTTTTAACGCCTGCTTCATCGCCTGCAAGGTAGTCAAGGGTTTCGACACCAAAGCCTCTTGTTTCTGCCCAACGGCAAAACATACGAAGAAGCATCTCGCACCAGTCCTGAGCTTCAGTTCCGCCTGCACCTGCGTGCAGTGTAAGAATCGCATTGTTTTTGTCATATGGGCCGGACAAAAGGGTTTCAAGATTCATTTTATCTAAAGTTTCATTTAAGTCTTTAAAACCGTCTTTAACTTCCGGTAAAACAGATTCATCATCCATTTCAATACCAAGTGCAACAAGAGTTTTTAAATCCTCCCACTGTCCATAAAGATTATTAAAGCTTGTGATTTTATCAGAAAGCTGTTTTGATTTTTGAAGGATTTTCTGTGCACTGTCCATATCATTGTAAAAATTGGGAGCAGTTGTTTTTGCATCTAATTCATCGCGCTCTTTTTCTAAATTAGCGATGTCAAAGTGAATCCCTCAAATCATTGATACTCTTTTCCATATTGTCAAGCGACAATCTGTATTCTTCAAATTCTATTATCAACGTTTTCACCTCTTTATAATTTTACTGACCGCAGCATTTTTTGTATTTTTTACCGCTGCCACAGGGGCAGGGGTCATTTCTGCCAATTTTTTCGCCGCTTTTTACCGGCTTTTTCTTTTCTTCATCACCGTGTGATGCAGTAATAGGTTGTGCTACCTGTTCACGTTTTTGCTCGGTGTTAAGTCTTGCTCTGTAAACAAGCTTAACGGTTTCGAGCTTGATTTCATCAATCATTAAATCAAACATATCAGAGCCTTCCTGTTTATAAACATCAACAGGGTTACGCTGTGCATAAGCGTTCAAGCCAATACCCTGACGAAGCTGATCCATACAGTCGATATGATCCATCCACTTCTGGTCAACAATCTTAAGCAACACAATACGTTCAAGCTCACGCATTGCTTCACTTCCAAATTCAGCTTCGCGTTTTTCATAAACTTGAGCAAGATTTTCAAGCAAGAATTCATCAAATTCCTGCTTTGTAAATGACATTTTTTGCTGTTCGGTAAGTGGAATAACAACACCAAAACGGTCAAGCATTTTAGGCTCGTAAACCGCCCAGTTCCACTCATCTGCAAACTGCATATTCTGTGAAACCTCACTTGTAACATCATCAACAGCCAAAGGAAGCATTGTGTTCATTATGTTATCTTTTATGTCTGTGTTTGCAAGAACAGACTGACGCTGACCGTAAATAACTTCACGTTGTTTGTTCATAACGTCATCATACTGCAGCACGTTTTTACGGATATCAAAGTTTCTGCCTTCAACACGTTTTTGTGCATTCTCTATTGCGTTTGAAAGCATTTTTGCTTCGATAGGCTGGTCTTCTTCAAGCTTTAATGCTTCAACCATTGTCTGGATTCGTTCTGCACCAAATATACGCATCAAGTCGTCTTCAAGTGAAATGAAAAATCTTGATGCACCAACGTCACCCTGACGTCCGCTTCGACCTCTTAGCTGATTGTCAATTCGTCTGCTTTCGTGACGCTCTGTTCCCAATATGAACAAGCCACCGGCTGCAATTACTTCGTTTCTTTCGTCCTCAATTTCAGCCTTATATTCCTCGAACAGCTTATTGTAGGTTTCACGTGCATTTAAGATATCTTCATTGTCTGTTTCACCATGCCCTGTTGCTTCTGCTATGAGATGCTCTTCAAAGCCCATTTTTTCCATTTTGCTTTTTGCCATATATTCTGCGTTACCGCCAAGCATAATATCTGTACCACGGCCTGCCATATTTGTTGCAATTGTTACAGCACCCTTTTTACCTGCCTGTGCAACAATCTGAGCTTCTTTTTCGTGGAACTTGGCATTTAACACCTCGTGCTTTATGCCTTTTCGTTTTAACAATGCTGAAAGCTCTTCAGATTTATCAATTGTAATTGTACCAACTAAAACGGGCTGACCTTTTGCATTACATTCTAAAATCTGATTTACAATGGCGTTTAATTTGCCGTTTGTGTTTTTATAAACAACGTCGGTTAAATCTTCACGTGCAACCGGTCTGTTGGTTGGAATTTCTATAACGTCAAGATTGTATATCGCACGGAATTCTTCTTCTTCAGTAAGTGCAGTACCTGTCATACCTGACAGCTTTTTGTAAAGGCGGAAAAAGTTCTGGAAGGTTATGGTTGCAAGCGTCATACTCTCACGCTCAACCTTAACGTTTTCCTTTGCCTCAATTGCCTGATGAAGTCCGTCGCTGTAACGTCTGCCTTCCATAAGTCTGCCTGTGAATTCATCAACAATTATTACCTGTCCGTCTTTAACCATATAATCTTTATCGCGATGCATAATTCCATATGCTTTGATTGCCTGATTAATATGGTGCGAAAGCTTTAAGTTTTCGGGATCGGATAAGTTTTCAATACCAAAGGCTTTTTCTGCTTTTTCAACACCCTTAGCTGTAAGTGTTGCGCTCTTTGCTTTTTCGTCTACGATATAATCTGCATCGATTTCTTCCTGATCCTCTTTATCGTCACTTTCTTTTATTACAAGGCGTTTTAAGGTTTTAGCAAAGCCGTCAACAATTTTGTACATATCAGTTGATTGGTTGCCCGCACCTGAAATAATAAGCGGTGTACGTGCTTCGTCTATTAAGATACTGTCAACCTCGTCAACAATTGCAAATGAATGTCCACGCTGTACCATATCTTCTTTATAAATAACCATATTATCACGGAGATAATCAAAGCCAAGCTCGTTGTTTGTAACGTAGGTTATATCCGCCAAATAAGCATCGCGGCGTTCCTGGTTTGAAAGGTTGTGAGTAATAAGGCCAACCTTTAAGCCTAAGAATGAGTAAAGTTTACCCATCCATTCACTGTCACGCTTTGCAAGATAGTCGTTTACGGTAACAATATGCACACCGTCGCCTGTTAATGCATTAAGGTATGCAGGAAGTGTGGCAACAAGAGTTTTACCTTCACCTGTTTTCATTTCAGCAATTCTGCCCTGATGCAAAACAATACCGCCCAACAACTGAACATCAAAATGACGCATGCCTAAAATTCTTTTTGAGCCTTCACGCACAACCGCAAAAGCCTCAGGCATAATATCGTCAAGTGATTCACCGTCTTTGTAACGGTTTTTAAATTCGTTTGTTTTTTCTTTTAGCTGTGAGTCACTTAGCTTTGAAATTTCGTCTTCAAGGCTGTTAATTTTTTCAACAATGGGGTAAAGACGTTTTAATTCTCTGTCACTGTGACTGCCGAAAAATTTATTAATAAGATTTTTCAATGTATAATCACCCACTATAAAAAATTCATACATTATATAATAACACAAAACTAGAAAAAATACAATACATTACAAAGAAAAATATTGATTATTTACAATTGTTGGATTTTGTGATAAACTTATTATGAGGTGAGGTTTTATTGAAAAAGATTGTTGTTCTTACAGTTTTAATGTTACTTATTATAGTATCTTCTGCTTACGCAAAGCCGGGAGATGTTGCAGGTGTGTACTATGTAACGAATATAAGCGGAATTGTTAACGGTGCTGTTATAGAAACCAAAAACATAGGTGGTTACACTGTTATTAATGCAGAAATGATGGATTTTTATGGATTTGATGTTATTTGGAACGGTGAGGAACGCACTTTACGCATAAATTCTGTTGAACAGGAAACAGACGGAAATCCGCCGACAATTAAAAATTCCAATGTATTTTCAGGGAATTTCGGCGGTTATTACTATGAAACTGATATTGTAACGTATCTTGACGGCAAGCCGATTACTGCGTATAATATCGGTGGCAAGACATATATTCTTGCAGAAGAAATGCGTGATTTCGGATATGTGGTTGAGTGGGTGGAGGAAGATCGTAACTTGTGGATTACCAGTCCACGTATTGCAGGATATCATTATAAATTAAAGCTTAATGCTGATGATGTACAGAATACAGATGGATTTTCAGTGAAATATACCAAAGATAATATTGTAGCATCAAAAGATGCAGAGTTTATTGATGTTACTATGAACAGCAGTGGGCAGGATTATGAATTTATACTTGAGTTTAATAAGGAATATAGTGGTTCGTTAATTAGCCTGTTGAAGGAATTATCAAGTGGTGGCAATGCTTATCCAATACATAATGAACAACTTAAATATGAAATTGTTAATGAAAAGGTTGAAATTATAATAAATGGATGTAAAGCAGAAAAGATTGCCATATCTACATATCATATTAAGGGTGATACAACGTGTTATTTATATGTTAGGGATTTGCCTAACTTCCGTGAGGATGAAATAGAAGAAATTTGTGTTTCAATCGGTGATGTTCAATAATTATTATACAGGAGGGTTATTTTTGAATTTGATAGGTATTATCGGTGTGATATTTGTTATAGGCATATATCTTTTGATTATAGGTGTATGTATTACAGATTATGTAATTACATCAAAAGCATTATTTGAAATTTCGAAAAGAAGAAATATTGAAAGACCATGGCTTTCATGGATTCCCTTTATTAAAAATATAATAATAGGAAATCTGGCAGAGGATTACGATGATAAAAATGGTAAAAAACACAACTGGAGAAATGTTCTGTTGGTACTTACTGCAATCAGTGTTATAGGAATTTTTGCATTCTTTTTTATTATAACAGTGATAGCTGTTGTGCTGGGAATAAGTGGTGGTATAGTTAACGTTATACTTTCTATAGTTCTGGTAATCACATATATAGGATATATTTTTGCAGCGATTGCAGTTATGGCACTCAATGTATTGCGCGCTATATGCATATACAAAATATATGAGTCTACTGTACCTGAAAAGTCGTTAAAATATATGGTTTTAAGTCTTGTTGTTCCGCTTGGCGGAGCGATTTGTCTGTATAAGTGTAAGGACAAGGGATATCCTGAACCAACAGATTGCATAAATGTTTTGGAGGAAGAAAATGCAGAAGAACAATAAAATTTATACTAACACAGTATTTGTTACATTAGCGGCACTTTTATGCTGCGCGTTATGGGGAAGTGCAACACCGTTTATTAAAATAGGTTACGAGCTTATTTTGCCTGAGAAAAATGTTCCGTCAACTATTCTTTTTGCGGGCGTAAGATTTACGCTTGCAGGGCTTTTGACAGTGCTTATCTACAGCATTGCAAGGAGAAGAATTTTAATTCCTAAAAAAGAAAACATTACGAAGATTTTAACTGTAGGTTGTTTTCAAACAGTAATTCAGTACATATTTTTTTATGTTGGTCTTGCAAATACAACAGGGGTTAAGGGTACCATTGCAAGTGGCTCTAACGCATTTTTTGCAATACTGATTGCAAGTCTGTTTTTCAGACAGGAAAAGCTTACGGCAAAGAAAATTTTAGCATGTATTATGGGATTTGCAGGCGTTATTTTAATAAACTTAAACGGACTTGACTTTAATATGAATTTTTTCGGTGACTGCTTTGTTATATTTGCATCAGTTTCATATGCAATTTCATCTGTTTTAATGAAACGCTATTCAAGCTATGAGGACCCTGTTATAATAAGTGGTTATCAATTTATAGCAGGCGGATTATTTATGATAATAGTTGGTGTTGCAGCGGGTGGAGTAGTTGCTGTAAGCGGTGCGGCTGCAACGGGTGTACTTGTATATCTTGCATTGCTGTCTGCTGTTGCGTATGCTTTGTGGGGTGTATTATTAAAATACAATCCTGTTTCAAAGGTAACTGTGTTCAGCTTTATGATACCTGTTTTCGGCGTAATTCTTTCAAGTCTTATGCTTACTGAAAAAAGCAATGTAACACCGATGAATTTAATTATCACTTTAGTTTTGATTTGTGCAGGAATCATTCTTTTGAATTACAAAAAAGAATAAAATTAATGAGCTATAGCATTATTTTGCTACAGCTCAATTTAAGTTAAAGTGTTATTGTTTTGTTTAAATCTGCTGATTTCTTTTCAGCAAGTGCAATTTCAAGGGTTACAATTGTACTTTCAGGCGGGTTGATTTTGCTTTCTCTGTTTTCTTTTATACAGTTAACAAAGTCAATAAGCTCTAATGCATAGCCGCTGCCTGAAGGGATTTCAAGCTCTTTTGCTTCATCATCAGTATAAACAGTGAATTTGCCGTTTCTCATTTCAATAGCGGCTTTTTCAAATTTCACAAGGAATGCAGGTGTGAAGGGATATGTTTTCGGAAGTCCCCAGTCACCTGTTGAAATAGCGGCAAAATCACCGTAATCATAGTACGTTGTGATTGCATCATGCTTTGAAACATGGTTTGTTGCAGTAGATGTAACTGCCTTTGGCTTGCCAAAAAGGTAGTTTATAAAGTCAACATCGTGAACGTGCAAATCAAGTGCAGCACCGCCGCTTTTTTCAGGGTCCATATACCAATTGTTCCAGCTCCATAGAGGAGTAGGGCTTAGTCTTATAAATTCAGCTTTTACAACGTTGCCATATTTTTTGCTGTCAACTATATCTTTAAGCATTGCGTACTCAGGGAAATAACGAACGCACTGGCCAATCATAAGCTTTACGTTGTTTGCCTTTGCGTTGTCAAGCATAGTCTGTGCTTTTTCAAGAGAAAGTGCCATCGGCTTTTCGCAGAACATATTGATGCCTTTTTTCATTACCTGTGCTGAAATTGTATCATGCAGGAATGTAGGAATTGCACCGACAACAAAATCAAGTTCTTCCTTTTCAAGCATTTCGTTTAAGTCGTTGTAAAGTCTGTAAGCAGAAAGGTCAAGGGTACTGTTGTCTTCACCCAGGTTTGTTGATGTATTAGTAGTGAATTTATCTTTGTCAATATCACAAAGTGCAACTAACTCAACATCGGGATGAGCCTTGAACAAATCCTCCTTATTGTTAAAATGACACTTTCCAATTCCACCAAAACCTATAATTGCGTATTTCATAATTCTCCTCCTATTTAATTAATTCTTTCATTGTTGTATACATATTTTTAAGGCTAACCTCAGGATATTCCGGGTTAAGGTTGATTTCCGTTGTCAACCAACCATCATATCCTATAGCATTTAGCGTATTTATTACTGCAGGGAAATTAACATCGCCTGAAAGCAGGTCAACAAAGCCTGAAAGATTGCCGACATTTTTTCTGAAATCTTTTAAGTGTACCTTTTTTATACGCTTGTTAAGTATTTTTATCCAATGCTCAGGATATCCGGTCAGTACCACGTTACCGACATCAAAATACGAGCCTATAAATTCACTGTCAGCTTTATCAATAAAGTCACGCATTTCAAGAGGTGACAGAAAAATTTTGTTCCATACATTTTCAATTCCAATGCATACACCAAATTTTTCTGCAACGGGTTTAAGCTCATTTACCCATTCCACAGCTCTGTCATATGCTACGTCATATTCAACAACAGGGCAGTTTTCGATAAAGTCTGCATTAACATATCCAGGAACAACAAGTATTGTTTCAGCACCTAAAATGCTTGCGGCTTCAAGGTGTTTTGCAACGATGCTTTTTGCTTTTAGACGAGTTGCTTCATCATCAGATACAAGGTTATTTGCCCAGTACAAACCGCTTGCAACACTATAAATTTCCATATTGTATTTTTCTGCAAGTTTCTTTACGTTTAATAAATCCTCTTTTGTTGATTCAAGGCTTACAGGGCCTTTTTCATCAAAAGAAAGTTCTATTCCCTGATATCCTATTTCGGAAGCAGTTTTTAAAACCTTTTCCAAATTCCAACTTAAGTCGGAGGCCAAGCGGTCTTAGGAAGACAATGTCATAAATCAACTCCTTGGCCCACAGAACGACATGGCTACGATCCGACTTGTTGATTCAAGGCTTACAGGGCCTTTTTCATCAAAAGAAAGTTCTATTCCCTGATATCCTATTTCGGAAGCAGTTTTTAAAACCTTTTCCAA
>JAZNGX010000112.1:0-16085 GCA_045576675.1 Clostridia bacterium
GACACAATTCTTACTCGTGTCAAGTCATCACAAAATGATTATCTAAATCTTTATATAAGTTCATAACTAAATCATCCTAATATTTACTCTAACGTTTTAAATAATTCAAACTATAAATACGCTTAAAAATGCATTATTTCATATAAAGACGATTCAAATTAATTATACATCAGCATATTATTTGTGTCAATAAAAAAGCGTCCGGTTAAGGATGCTTTCATTATAAAATATTTAACTTTTTCATAACATAATGTACTACACCGTCAAGCGGAAGATTGAGAGCATATGAAAACTCCTGATGTATCATAAATTCCGCTGCATTCATAGTTTTTTCATCAGTTACGCGTGGCTTTTGCCTGCTTTTTGTTTTTCATAACGTTTTTAAATGAATTTCACTTATCATTTTAATGATTCTTTTATGGTCTCCGCTTTTTAAAATTTCGTCAAACAAATTCTGCCTGCTCCGGTCATCATCAAGCACAAATCATCAACACAAAGTACATTCTCCAGCAAATCATCAATATCCTTTTGTGTTAAAAGTTTTCTTACTATCGAACCATAATTTTCAACTAAAAAATATTGTGGAATTATTATTAGAGAGCGGCTTTAAAACATAATACAGATTTTTATCAAGCTTACCGAAGTTTCTTTCCTGCAAATCCTCAACAGTGCAAACACCTACACCAACGTGCATAACAACATCGTTGATTTTAAACATAATTCATCTCAAAGAAAAAACGTGCAAATTAGCAACAGGACTTACGTTACTAACTGCACGTTGATTTATATATATTTTAGCATAATTCAACCAAAAAATCAAAAAACAATTTCAAAAATTTTATAAAATAAAAAGTGTATAAATATTGCAAAAGTACAATATTTATGGTAAAATAAAATGTAAAATGACAAAATATTGTAAATTTTTTCAGAAAGGCTTGATTAAGAATGTTAAAAATTGCTGTTGTTATGGGCAGTGACTCGGATTTACCGGTTATAAAAAAAAGTCTTGGCATATTCAAAAAGTTTGATGTACCATTCGAAGTCAGAGTTATTTCAGCTCACCGTACTCCGCACGAAGCTGAGCAGTTTGCTTCTAATGCAAAAGAAAACGGCTTTGGTGTTATTATTGGTGCTGCAGGCAAAGCGGCTCACCTTGCCGGAGTATTGGCTGCATTCACAACTTTGCCGGTTATAGGTCTGCCAATTAAGTCCTCAACAATGGATGGGCTTGATTCACTTTTATCAATGGTTCAGATGCCTAAAGGCATACCTGTTGCGACAGTTGCAATAGATGGTGCTGAAAATGCAGCTTTGCTTGCAATTCAGATGCTTGCTCTTTCAGACAGTGTATTGGCTGAAAAGCTTGTTACTTACAAAAAAGAAATGGCTGATGAAGTTAATGCAAAAGACCAGAAGCTTCAGCTTGAAATTAATAATTTATAAGGAGTGTGTTAAAAATGCAAAACAGCAGTTATAAAGATGCGGGTGTTGACGTTCACGCAGGATATGAGGCAGTACGTCTTATGAAAGAACACGTTGCAAGAACTATTACAGATGGTGTACTGTCAGGAATAGGCGGATTTGGTGGTCTTTTTGAAATAGACGCATCCAAATATAATAATTTATGCTTAGTATCAGGCACAGATGGCGTTGGAACAAAGTTAAAGGTTGCTATGCTTATGGACAAGCACGACACAATTGGTCAGGATTGTGTTGCTATGTGTGTAAATGATATAGTTTGTTCAGGTGCAAAACCTTTGTTCTTCCTCGATTACATAGCAGTTGGTAAAAACTATCCTGAAAAGGTTGCAAAAATCGTAAAAGGTGTTGCTGACGGTTGCGTGCTTTCAGGCAGTGCTTTAATCGGTGGTGAAACAGCAGAAATGCCCGGACTTTATGAAATAGATGAGTATGACCTTGCAGGCTTCGCAGTTGGTGCTGTTGAAAAATCAGAAATTATTGACGGTAGCAAGCTTTCTGCAGGTGATGTTTTGGTTGGTATTGCATCATCAGGCGTTCACAGTAACGGTTATTCTTTAGTAAGAAAGATTTTTGATTTAAACAGTGAAAACGCAGCTGATTTGTTAAAAGAAAAATATGATTGTTTGAGCGGAACCTTGGGTGAAGAGCTATTAAAACCCACTAAAATTTACGCTAAGCAAATGCTTGCAGTAATAGAAAAATTTGATGTTAAAGCTATTTCACACATAACAGGTGGCGGTTTCTATGAAAACATTCCGAGAATGCTACCTGATAATTTAAAAGCAGTTATCAAAAAGGACAATGTTCCTGTTCTTCCTATATTCAAGCTTATGATGGAAAAAGGTAACGTAAGCGAGCAGAATATGTTTAACACATTCAATATGGGTATCGGTATGATATTCGCTGTTGATAAAGCTCAGGCTGCTGATGCAGTTGCATTACTTGAAAGCATGGGTGAAAAGGCATACATATTGGGTACTGTTGAAGATGGTGAAAACGGGGTAGACTTATGCTAAATATTGCAGTTTTGGTATCAGGTGGCGGCAGCAATCTGCAAGCCATAATTGACAATATAGAAAAAGGCAGCATTAATGGTAAAATTGTTACCGTTGTATCCAACAAGCCCGACGTATATGCTCTCCAACGCGCAAAAAATCACAACATTCCTTCTACTGTTATAGTGAGCAAAGGAAATCCAGATTTTTCGGTACAGTTACTTAAGCATCTTAAAGAAAACAATGTCGACCTTATTGTTCTTGCAGGATTTTTGTGTATCTTAAAGGACGATATTTTAAAAGAGTATAAAGATAGAATTATAAACGTTCATCCCTCTCTTATTCCATCGTTCTGCGGTGACGGATTTTATGGACTTAAAGTTCACCAGAGTGCTTTGGATTACGGAGTTAAAGTTACGGGGGCAACAGTCCATTTTGTTAATGAGGTAACAGACGGCGGCAGAATAATACTTCAGAAAGCAGTTGAAATTCAACCGGGCGACACTGCAGAAATTCTGCAAAAGCGAGTTATGGAGCAAGCCGAATGGATAATACTTCCAAAGGCTATAGAAATGATTTGTAATGAGGAGCTGAAATAATGGAAATTTTGAATTTAGCAAATATATTAAATGAAAACACATATCCTGGTCGTGGTATTGTTATCGGCAGAAGTACTGACGACACAAAAACTGTTATAGCATACTTTATTATGGGCAGAAGCGAAAACAGCCGTAACAGAATATTCATCGAAGACGGTGAGGGAATCAAAACAAAAGCATATGATGAAAGCAAGCTTACAGACCCAAGCCTTATCATTTATTCACCCGTTCGTGTGATTGACGGAAAAACAATTGTTACAAACGGCGATCAAACAGATACTGTTTACGATTTTATAAAAGGCGGAAAAACATTTGAAGAAGCTTTAAGAACACGTACCTTCGAGCCTGACGAGCCTAACTTCACACCAAGAATATCAGGCATTACAGAAAATGGTGAGTACAAGCTTTCAATATTAAAAAGTGCAAATGGTGACAAAAATTCAGTTCAGAGATATTTCTTTAAATATATTCAGCCACAGGCAGGCTTAGGTCATTTTATTCACACCTACAAATGTGACGGAAATCCTATTCCATCATTTGAAGGGGAGCCTGAATTAGTAAAAATCGAAGGTGATATTGACACCTTTACAAAATCAGTTTGGGATAACTTAAATGCAGACAACAAAGTTTCATTGTTTGTACGTTTTATAGACAATGCTTCGGGCAATTATGAAACAAGAATAATCAACAAGCATAATTAAGGAGTGAAAATTATGAAAGAAATCGAATTAAAATATGGTTGCAATCCCAACCAGAAGCCTTCAAAAATCTTCTGTAAAAACGGTAAAGATTTGCCGTTACAGGTTTTAAACGGTAAACCGGGATATATTAATTTTCTTGACGCATTCAACAGCTGGCAGCTTGTTAAAGAATTAAAAGAAGCAACAGGTTTACCTGCCGCTGCATCTTTTAAACACGTTAGTCCTGCAGGTGCAGCTGTTTACAGAGAAATGTCTGATACATTAAAGAAAATATACTTTGTTGATGACCTTGAGCTTTCACCAATTGCTACAGCTTATGCCCGTGCAAGAGGTGCAGACAGAATGTCGTCTTACGGCGATTTCATTGCATTGTCAGAAGTATGCGATGTACAGACTGCAAAGCTTGTTGCACGTGAAGTTTCGGATGGAATAATTGCCCCAGGATACACAGAAGAAGCTCTTGAAGTGTTAAAAGGCAAACGTAAAGGAACATACAATGTAATTCAGATTGACGAAAATTACGTTCCTGAAGAAATTGAGCATAAAGACTGCTACGGAATAACATTTGAGCAGGGCAGAAACAATTTAAAGATTGATGCAAATATGCTCGAAAACATTGTAACAGAAAACAAAGAGATTCCTGAAAGTGCAAAAATTGACCTTCTGATTTCTTTGATTACACTTAAATACACACAGTCAAATTCAGTATGCTACGCAAAAGATGGGCAGGCTATTGGTATTGGTGCTGGTCAGCAGTCAAGAATTCATTGTACAAGACTGGCAGGCAATAAAGCTGATATCTGGTACTTACGTCAGCATCCGAAGGTGCTTGCTCTTCCATTTAAAGAGGATATCAGACGCCCTGACAGAGATAACACAATCGATGTATATATTTCTGAGTATTATGAAGACGTATTAAATGACGGTGCATGGGAAAACTTCTTCACAGAAAAGCCCGAACCGCTCACAGCAGACGAGAAAAAGCAATGGCTTGCAACACTAACTGATGTTGCATTGGGTTCTGATGCTTTCTTCCCATTTGGTGACAACATTGAACGTGCTAACAAAACAGGTGTAAAATACGTTGCTCAACCGGGCGGTTCCATAAGAGATGACAACGTTATTGAAACCTGCAACAAGTACAATATGGCAATGGCGTTTACAGGCATCCGCCTCTTCCATCACTAAACCGAAAGGAAATAAAATATATGAAAATATTAGTAGTTGGCGGCGGCGGACGTGAACATGCAATCATTCACAAGCTGTCACAAAACAAGAATGTTGAAAAAATTTACTGTGCACCCGGTAACGGTGGTATAGCAGGTCTTGCAGAATGTGTTAATATCAAAGCAACAGATATTCCTGCAATGGTAAGTTTTGCAAAAGATAACAGTATTGATATGACTGTTGTTGCACCTGATGACCCACTTGCACTTGGTATGGTAGACGAGCTTAACAAAAACGGACTTCGTGCTTTCGGACCTGCAAAAAATGCAGCCATAATCGAAGGCAGCAAGGTATTTGCAAAAAACCTTATGAAAAAGTACAACATACCAACAGCAAAATATGAAACCTTTGATAATTCTGATGCTGCAATTGAGTATCTTAAAACACAGGAAATGCCAATTGTTGTTAAGGCAGACGGGCTTGCTCTTGGCAAAGGTGTTATAATTGCCAACACATTAGAAGAAGCTGAAACTGCTGTACACGAAATAATGGACGACAAAATGTTCGGCAATGCAGGAAACAATGTTGTTATAGAACAGTTTTTAACAGGTCAGGAGGTTTCTGTACTTGCATTTACTGACGGAAAAACTCTTGTTCCTATGGTTTCTGCACAAGACCACAAGCGTGTATATGATAACGACCAGGGACCTAACACCGGTGGTATGGGTGCTTTTTCACCAAGCAGAATTTATGATGAAAAAACTGCAAAATATTGTTATGACAATATTTTTATTCCAACAATGAATGCAATGAACAGCGAAGGCAGAACGTTCAAAGGGGTTTTATACTTTGGTCTTATAATCACAAAAGACGGAGTATATGTTATTGAATACAACTGTCGTTTTGGTGACCCTGAAACTCAGGCTGTTCTTCCACGTTTAAAAACCGATTTAGTTGATATCTTTTCAGCAGTAATTGATGAAAAACTTGATTCAATAAACATTGAGTGGAGCAAAGATGCTGCTGCGTGCGTTGTTATGGCAAGTGGAGGTTATCCTAAAAAATACGAAAGTGGTTACGAAATCACAGGTATAACAGATGCAGAAAAAGCAGATAATACCACTGTATTCCACGCAGGAACAAAAATTACTGACGGAAAGCTTGTTACTGCCGGCGGCAGAGTTTTAGGTGTTACTGCTATGGGCAAAACACTTGATGCTGCAATAAAAAATGCATATGCAGGTGTTGAAAAAATCTCATTTAAAGATGTTCATTACAGAAAGGACATTGGAATAAAATAATGAAGGGATGAGTTTTATGGAAAATGGTAAGGTTACGGTCATAGGTGCAGGATTTGTAGGCTCTACTACTGCTTTTTCACTTATGCAAAGCTCAGTTGTAAGTGAAATCGTACTGATTGATATTAACAAGGACAAAGCAGAAGGCGATATTCTAGATATGAGCCATGGTGTACCATTTTTAAAACCTGTAAAAATGACTGCCGGTGATTACAAAGATGCCGCAGGTTCAGAAGTCGTTGTAATTACAGCCGGAGCAAACCAGAAACCTGATGAAACACGTCTTGATTTATTGAAGAAAAATACTGCTATTTTTAAAAGCATTATAACTGAATTAAAAAAATACATTGATGAAAACACAGTAATATTAGTTGTTACAAATCCGGTTGATATATTAACATATTACACTTACAAAATCTCAGGTTTTCCAAAAAACATGGTCATCGGCTCAGGTACAGTTCTCGATACTGCACGTTTTCGTTACAGCATTGCTGAGCAAACCAATGTTGATGCAAGAAATGTTCACGCATATATTTTAGGCGAGCATGGTGACAGTGAGTTTGCAGTGTGGAGTGGCACAACAATTGGTATGATGCCTCTTGAAGAATATTGCTCTGAATGTGACAAAATCGACAAAGAAGCAATATACAACGAGGTTAAAAATGCAGCATATAAAATCATCGAAAAAAAGGGTGCTACCTATTACGCTGTTGCTTTGGCAGTTAAAAGAATTGTTGAATGTATACTTCGTGATGAAAACTCTATTTTAACAGTCACCAGTTGCCTTGACGGGGAATATGGTCTAGAAGATTTATGTATAAGTGTTCCAACTGTCGTTGGTGCAAAAGGTGCAAAACGTGTTGTAGAAATCAACCTTTCTGCTTCTGAATTCAAGCAGCTTCGTGATTCTGCAGCAGTTCTTAAAAAGCATTACAACGAGGTAATCAACACAGACAGCAATGAGAAAGAAGGCACAAACCAATGAAAGTTATAGACTTTCACGCACATATATTTCCTGAAGCATTAGCCCCAAAAGCAGTTGAAAATCTTGAAAATTATTACAAAATGCAATGGGGTTGCAAGGGCGATGTTAACGACATAATCAAATGTATGGATAAAGGCGATGTAGAAAAATGCGTTATTTTTTCTACAGCAACAAAGCCTCAACAGGTTGTTAACGTTAATAACTTTTTACTTGAGCATAAGAACAATCCACGTTTTATAGTTTTTGGTTCGGTTCATCCTGAATATGAGGATTCTATCAATGAAATCAAAAGAGTTAAAAAGGAAGGCGTTAAGGGCTTTAAATTTCATCCTGATTTTCAGCATTTTTATGTAGATGACGATAAAATGCTGAAAATATATGAAGAAATCGGCTCTGACTATCCGATTATTATGCATGCAGGAGATAAAAATACAGACTTCTCCTCCCCTTATCGTTTTGCACGCCTTCTGGAAATTTTTCCTGAGCACACATTTATCGCGGCTCACCTTGGCGGTTACAGTGAGTGGGATCAGGTTAAAGAATGTCTGTCGGGGAAAAACATATATTTTGACACATCAAGTTCAATGTGGTGTTTAACACCTGAAGAAACTGAAGAAATTATAAAAGGACATGGTGTTGACAAAGTATTATTTGGTACTGATTATCCTGCAATGTCACACAAGGACGAACTGGAAAAGTTTTTAAAGCTCAATTTCACTGACGAAGAATTTGAAAAAATGCTTCATATAAATGCAGAGAAATTATTGAATCTATAAATACATAGGCATTTAGTCAAATTGACTAAATGCCCTATTTTTTTGCAAAAATATTAATAATATGTAAAATTTATTGTTATTTCCACATTAAATTATGAAAAATAACTTGCAAAATTGTTAAAATTGTTATATGATATAAGATAAGATATTATGTAAAATACACTCTATTAATGGAGGTAAATTATGACAAACAGATTATTTCAAACTATCATCTATCAGGTGCAATCTGCATTTCCTGGTAGAAAAGCCGGCATCATTGATGAAACAGGTACGATAATAGCTTGTACTGACGTTAGTGCTATAGGAGAGCAATGTGGCGAACAGCTTACAGATGTTAAATTTGCCAGTGAGCCCATTGTTATAAAAGGCACTACCTACAAACGTATCAGTGGCAGAAATCGTTCAGATTACATAATCTTCTGCAGCGGTTCAGATGAGCTTGCGCAAAGCGGTACAATAATTTTAAGTGTATCTCTTTCTCAAATCAAACAGCTTTATGATGAAAAATATGATAAATTGAGCTTTATTAAAAACATTTTATCAGACAACGTTATGTCATTTGATATTCACAGCAAAGCACGCACACTACACTTAAATATCGAATGTCCGCGTGTTGCATTTTTGATTCACACAAAATCTGATGAATATATTGCTCACGAGGTTGTTTCAGGAATGTTTCCTGACAGAAACAAGGATTTTGTTATCAGTATGAATGAAACAGATGTAGTTTTAATTAAAGAGGTTAAAGCAGATATAACTCCCAAAGAGTTACACAAAATTGCCTCTTCCATTGTTGACACTCTCGGTGCAGAAATTTTAACAAAGGTTAAAATTGGTATCGGTTCGGTTGTGACAAATATAATCGAAATCAATCGTTCGTTCAAAGATGCAAGTGTGGCTCTGGATGTTGGCAAGGTTTTTGATAACGAGCAGTCAATTATAGACTACAATAATCTTGGTATTGGCAGACTTATCTATCAGATGCCAACAAAACTATGCGAACTGTTTTTAAAAGAAATATTCAGAAAAGGCTCAATTGAAGTTCTTGATGATGAAACAATCACAACAATCCAAAAGTTTTTTGAAAACAACTTAAATGTCAGCGAAGCATCAAGACAGCTTTTTGTACACAGAAACACTTTAGTTTACAGACTTGATAAGATACACAAAATAACAGGTCTTGACCTTCGTAAATTTGATGATGCAATTGTATTTAAAGTAGCAATGATGGTACATCGTTACCTTAATTCAGACACACTTAATATTTAGGAGGTCATTTCATTGGTATTTTTTAACGGTGTTACCAAAATATATGAAAAAACAGGTACAACCGCGCTTTCAAACGTGAATTTTTACATAGATAAAGGTGAATTTGTATTTATAATCGGTTCGTCAGGTGCAGGCAAATCTACATTAACAAAGCTTATGCTTGGTGAAGAAAAGCCGACATCCGGCGAAATAATCATCAACAATATTGACGTTGGTAATTTAAAGCACAAAGAAATTCCTTACTATCGCAGAAAGCTTGGTATGGTTTTTCAGGATTTCAGACTTTTAAACGGTAAAAACGTTTTTGAAAATGTTGCATTTGCTATGCACATCAAAAATGCATCCTCAAAAGAAGTACGCCGTGTTGTGCCTAACGTTCTCAGCATGGTTGGTCTTTCACACAAATCAAACGCAATGCCATTTGAGCTTTCAGGCGGTGAACAACAGCGTGTAGCACTTGCTCGTGCTATGGTAAACAACCCTGCAGTTCTTATTGCAGACGAGCCTACAGGAAACCTTGATCCCGCTACTGCCGACGAAATTATGCAAATTCTTGATGATATAAACAAACGCGGAACTACCGTTATCGTTGTTTCGCATGCGAAGGATATTGTTGACAAAATGAAAAAACGTGTTATCGAGCTTGAATTCGGCACAATGATCAGAGACGAAGAGAGAGGCGGTTATACCAATGAGAGCTAAAACTATCAAGTATTTTTTTGAAGAAGGTATAAAAGGCTTCTGGGTTAATGGTCTTATGTCTATAGCCTCTGTATTTATAGTTGTAGCAAGCCTTTTAATTTTAGGTATATATCTTATTTTTTCACTTAACATAAATTATATCGGCGAACAATTTGAATCGCAGTATGAAATACGTGCTTTTATTGAAATGGGTACAAGTCAGGAGAGAATAGCTCAGATAAGTGAAGAAGTTAAAAAGATTAATAACGTAAGTGATGTTACACTTATAACCGCAAGTCAGGCACTTGAGGATTACAGAAAAGATCTCGGTGACAATGCACGAATACTCGATGGTCTTCAGGATGACAATCCATTAAGAGATTCCCTGAAAATTACTATGACAAACTTAAACGCTGCTGCAATTATTGCACAAAAGGTTGAAGCCATAAATGATGTTGCTTGGGTTAAGAACAGCAAAGATGTTATGTCAACATTACTAAAGCTAACCTCTTCTATCCGTCACGGCAGCTTTATTCTTATGATTCTATTAAGTCTTGTTGCAGTGTTTATAATTTCAAACGCAATCAGAATGACGGTGTTTGCACGCAGACGTGATATTGGTATAGCTAAATTTTTAGGAGCAACTGACTGGTTTATCAGATGGCCATTTATTGTTGAAGGTATAATTATGGGCGTTGTTGGCAGTCTTATTGCACTTGTTTTGGTAATACCTGCTTATAATTACATATATAACGCTTTAACAACACTAGCCGGCAACTCACTTGATTTCTATACAACAGGCGTAATTATTAAAGAAATCTCACTTTGGTTCATTGGAATCGGTGCAATGCTTGGTGCGTTTGGCAGCGGCATTTCACTTGGAAGATATTTAAAAGTATAAGAAAGGATATTCAGCTATGAAATTCAATGATGTTACAAAAAGGATTCTTGCAATCATTGTAGTACTACTGTTTATTTTGGCTGCGGTTCTTCCTCTTACTTCTATGCTTGCAAGCGCTGACAACATTTCTGATTTACAAAAAAAGATTCAAGATAGCCAGTCAAAGAAAAAAGACATACAAAATGAAATCAATGAAATAAATCAGGAAAAAAAATCGCTACTTACTGAAATCAAAGCATATGACACACAAATTGAAATATTAAAAACTGAAATAGAAGAGATGAACCAGAAAATCGCACAGGATGATGCAGTTATAGCAGATGTTCAGAAACAGCTAGACGAAGCAACTGCAAAAGCCGAAAAGCAGTACGAAACCTACAAAGAACGTATACGGGTGATGTACGAAAATGGTTCTGACAGCTTTTTTGACATTCTTTTAAATTCAGAAAGCTTTTCAGATTTTCTTAATAAATATGAAATAGTTCGTCAAATTTCAGAATATGATAGTAATATGGTTGATAAGCTTGAGCAAGTAAAAAAAGAGATTTCAGATAAAAAAGCTCAGCTTGAAGCAATTAAAGAACAAAAAGTTCAAAAAGTGAACACACTGAACAACTCTAAAAAAACTATGGAAGCTAAAGCCAGTGAAAAGGACAGAATGGTAGCACAGCTTGACACTGACAAAGCCTCTCTTGAAAAGAAGCTTAAGCAGCAGGATGCTGCAGAAAACGCCATAAGGGCACAGATTGCAAGGCTTCAGAACCCTGGCACACCATACACAGGCGGTTCTATGGTTTGGCCTGCACCTGCTTCAAGGATCGTTACATCACCATACGGAACACGTTTTCATCCAGTTTTGAAATACAACAGATTCCATGCAGGAATAGATATTGGAGCCGGTATGGGTACTTCTGTTGTTGCAGCAAATAGTGGAAAAGTAATAACAGCAGCTTATAGCTCATCATACGGATACTATGTTGTTGTAGACCACGGCGGCGGAGTTTCAACATTATACGCGCACGGCAGCAAAATCATAACAAGCGTTGGTGCAACAGTTTATGCAGGGCAAGAAATTATGAAGGTTGGCAGCACGGGTATTTCAACCGGCCCTCATCTTCATTTTGAAGTTCTTATTAACGGTAAAAACACAGACCCTATGGGATATTTTTAATCAATAAAGAAGGCATAATTAATGAATGATAATCGCAAAATTCTTAAAATAGTATCAATAACTGTAATAATTACAGCTGCTCTTACTTTTATTGCAACTTCTGAATTTTATGGTGTTAAGGACATAAGGAAATTCAGAGCAACATTAAATATTCTTGAAAAATATTTTTATCAGGAACCTGATCTTACAGCTATTGATGAGTCTGCCGCAAAGGCAGCTGCAGAAGCAGTCAATGACCCATACACACAATATATGACTGCTGATGAATGGGACACCTTCCGCCAGCAGCTCGAAGAAAAGTATTGTGGCATAGGAGTTACTGTTACCAAGGAGAAAATTGAAGATTATCTTTTGATTGTATCTTCGTTCAATAATTCACCTGCCAAAGATGCAGGATTAGACACCGGTGATAAAATAACTAAGGTTGAAGGTGAAACAACATCAGGCTTAACAGTTGACGAGGTTGTTGATAAAATCAAAGGTGCTGAGGGCACAAAAGTAAAAATTACTGTTTTAAAAAGCGGTTATGAAACTGAACAGGAATACGAACTTGAACGTAAGAATATAGAAATTGAAACAGTATATTCAGAGCTTTTGGATAACCGCTTTGGTTATTTACAGCTTGCAAGTTTTAATGAAAACTGTTCTGTTAAGTTTATAGAGCATATGAATAAGCTTATAGCCGATGGTGCCTCCTCCCTTATCATTGATTTACGTGCTAATGGTGGCGGTTTGACCAAAGAAGCTGAAAACATTGCAAATTATCTGCTACCCAAAGGCAGTGTTATTTATTCAACAAAAGACCGAGCAGGAAAAACAGAAGTTATAAAAACAACCAAGGAAGGCAATACTGAAATTCCAATTGTAATTCTTGTAGACGGAAACTCAGCAAGTGCTTCCGAATTACTTTCGGCAAGTATAAAAGAAAACGGACGCGGAGTATTGGTTGGAACACAAACTTATGGCAAAGCTTTAGTTCAGACTGTATTTAACTTTTACGATAATTCCGCACTAAAAATAACCATACAACAGTATTTCACACCAAATGGTAATTATATCAACCAAAATGGAATTGAACCAGATTATGTTGTAGAGCTTAAATCTGCAGCCGATGAACAGCTTGATTTTGCCAAAACAATTTTATCAGAAGAAAAGTAATATTACAAACCGCCTTTTCATAAACTTAAATAAAGTTTATAAAGGCGGTGTTTTATTGAATACAATCGGAATAATAGCTCCCAAAAGAAGCAGAGCAAATAAAAGTTTTTTTAATAAATACAAACCTGACTTCATTTTTATTGAACATAAGCTTTTAAGATTAGTTGTTGCATATGACAATCAGAATTACAACAGAATCTTCAAAAAGTATAACATTAAAACTGCAGTAAAAGCAAATGATGCATTTTTAAAGCATACACCTGTAATTAATCTTTGTACAGGAAAAGATTTTTACGAAAAAAACCTTATATATTTTGTAACAAAATGCTTTAAACAATATGGATTAAATTCCGATAATTCAACAATATCAATTGTCTTCGACGATTATTCAAAAACTATAGAAATGCTGATTATACAAGCTTCCCGCCTTTTTAAATATATGATAATTGTATCAGACGATAACATTTCAGATAAGGTTAACTCTTTGGTAAATGAATATGGAATTGATATCATCATAATGTCAAACGAAAAATCTATCAACAGCGATATATCTGTGGAATTAACAAGTAAAAATGTTCAATATAGCAAAGATACGATAATACTAAATATTAACAGTAACATTTTACTTCCAAAAGAGTATAATATCACTATGCCAAAGAATATTGGATTTGAAGTAAATAAAGTTGCATTGGCTGAAGCGTTGTCATTATTAACAAAAAACATTGACAATCAGATATAAATAGTATATAATATATTAATATGGATTAGTTTGTAATACACATTGGCATAAACAAATTTACTTAAGTAAATTGAAAGGAGTCATTAAAAATGGCGGCAACAAAACAAGTGGTTCTTACAAGCGAGGGGCTTGCTAAATTAGAAGCTGAGTTGGAGGATTTGAAAACTGTCAAACGCAGAGAATGCGCTGAAAAAATCAAGCAGGCTCTTTCATTTGGCGATTTGTCAGAAAATTCAGAGTACGATGAAGCAAAAAATGAACAGGCTCAGATTGAGTCTCGAATTGTTCAAATCGAAACAATGCTTAAAAACGTAAAAATTATTGATTCTGATGAAGTTTCAACCGACGTTGTAACCTTGGGTTCAAAAGTAAAGGTGTATGATGAGGATTTTGATGAAGAGGTTGTCTACAACATCGTAGGCTCTACTGAGGCAGACCCGAAGAATTATAAAATTTCAGATGAATCACCGGTTGGAGCAGCACTTATAGGCTCAAAAATCGGTGAAGAAATAGAAATTGAAGTTCCACAGGGAACAATCAAACTAAAGATATTAGATATAACCAGGTAGGAGGAAAAAACGTGTCAGAGCAAACAAAAGACAATGTAATTGCACCACAGGAAGATTTAAATGAAATATTAAAGGTACGTCGTGAAAAGCTGGCAGAGCTTATTGAAAATGGTAAAAACCCTTATGAAATCACAAAGTTCGACAGACAGCATTCAACCAAACAGATAATTGATAACTATGACGAGTTTGAAGGCAAAAATGTTGTGGTTGCCGGTAGACTGATGTCTAAACGTGGTATGGGTAAAGCAAGCTTCTGTGACCTTGCAGACCGTGACGGCAAAATCCAGCTTTATATCAGAAAAGATGAAGTTGGTGATGAAACATATGCAGAAGTCAAAAAAATCGATATCGGTGATATTGTGGGTATCAGCGGTGAAGTTTTCACAACTCACAAGGGTGAAATCTCAATTAAAGTACAAACCTTACAGTTACTTACTAAATCATTGCAACCACTTCCCGAAAAGTATCACGGCTTAAAAGACCCTGATTTACGTTATCGTCAGCGTTACGTTGACCTTATTGTTAATCCTGAGGTTAAGGATACTTTTGTTAAAAGAAGTAAAATTATCAGCTCTATCAGAAATTATCTTAACTCTAATGATTTTCTTGAAGTTGATACTCCTATTCTTAATACAATTTCAGGCGGTGCTACTGCAAGACCGTTTATAACTCACCATAACACTTTGGATCTTGATATGTACTTAAGAATAGCTCCAGAATTATACTTAAAACGTTTAATTGTCGGCGGTATGGAAAAGGTTTACGAGCTTGGCAGAATGTTCAGAAACGAAGGAATGGACACAAAACACAACCCTGAGTTTTCAATGATAGAAATTTACCAGGCTTATGCAAATTATGAGGATATGATGAATCTGACAGAAAATCTTATCTGTCATGTTGCAAAAGAAGTTCTTGGTACAACTGAAGTTACTTATCAGGGAGAAACAATTAATCTTGGTGCTCCTTGGGAAAGAATCACTATGGTTGACGCTGTTAAAAAATATGCAGGTGTTGACTTTGATTCAGTTTCAACGGATGAGGATGCCCGTGCTTTAGCAAAAAGTGTTGGTGTTCCGGTGGATGATGATTGTTCATGGGGTAAAGCATTGAGTATTGTTTTTGAAGAACGTTGTGAAGACAAGCTAATTCAGCCTACATTTGTAATGCATTATCCTGTTGAAATATCACCTCTTGCAAAACGTATGCCTGAAAACAAAGAAATGACAGAACGTTTTGAAGTATTTATTACAGGTCGTGAATTTGGTAATGCATTCTCAGAATTAAATGACCCGATTGACCAGAAACAGCGTTTTGAAGCTCAGGTTGCAGCACGTGAAGCTGGTGACGAAGAAGCTGGTATGATGGATACTGACTATGTAACAGCTTTGGAATATGGTCTTCCTCCTACGGGCGGTCTTGGTATTGGTGTTGACAGACTTATTATGCTTTTAACAGATAGTGCTTCAATTAGAGATGTATTGCTATTCCCAACAATGAAGCCACTTGATAAGTAAAATGCTTTAATACCAGGTTTTTTTGGGGTGTATAACACTTCAAAAACCATAATTTACGATAATTTGTACGAAAAATGCCC
>JAZNGX010000113.1:0-7559 GCA_045576675.1 Clostridia bacterium
AAGCTTAATGAGTATACTGAAAAGTATGATGTTTTTACAGTGATTCTTTTAAATAAAACAATTATACTATATAATAACAAGCTTGATGCAACAAGACGGTTTTACTATATTTTAAAGGAGTATGTTAAAGCTTTTAAATAAAGAATTTGTAGCTTTGCATAATTTTTACATAAAAATTTGTGTTCTGTCACAAAAATTTAATCATTCTTTTTCAAAAAAGTATTGATTTTTTGTCTTTTTTGGTGTATATTACTTTGGGTAGTATAAGTAGCATATACTTATAATATGTAATAATGAAAGGAAAGTGTTTTAAAATGGGTGACGTTTCAGGCTTAATGATGTTCAGCTATTTTGTTCAGGCAGTAATTCTGATGTTGGGTGCTTATTATTTCGGAATTTCAGTTTTCAGTTTTATCCCAAAGCGCGAGAAACCTATTGACAAAATTACTGACAGAGATTATGCGGTTGTTATTGCAGCTCATAACGAAGAAGCTGTTATAAGCAACTTGATTGACAGTTTGAATAAACAAAATTATCCTAAAGATAAATATGAAGTTTTTGTTATTGCAGATAATTGTGATGACTCTACTGCAGAGGTTGCAAGAAATGCAGGTGCAACAGTATATGAAAGAACTGATACCGAATGCCGTGGCAAGGGCTTTGCATTAGAATGGATGTTTGCAAAGATTTATGAAATGGAACGTAAATTCGATTCTATTGTTATTTTTGATGCTGACAACATTGTTGATTCTGATTTTCTAAAAAATATGAATCTGCAGCATAACAGAGGTGCACGTGTAGTTCAGGGATATATCGACAGTAAGAATCCAACTGATTCATGGGTTTCTTATTCATATTCAATTGCATTCTGGTCGGTAAATAAGCTGTTCCAGCAGTCAAGATATAATTTGGGCTTGGGCTGTCAGCTGTGCGGAACAGGATTTTCAGTTGATGTTTCTGTGTTAAAGGATATTGGCTGGGGAGCAACCTGTCTTACTGAGGATATGGAATTTACAATGAAGCTTGGTCTTAATGATATTAAGGTTTCATGGGCAAATGATGCAAGAGTTTATGATGAGAAGCCGCTTACTATGTCACAGTCATGGAAGCAGCGTGTACGTTGGATGCAGGGGCATGCAGATGTTGCAGGTCGTTTCTGTTTGAAATTATTTAAAAAGGCGTTCAAGGAACGCAAAATAGCACCGTTTGACTGTGCTATTTATTTGTTGCAGCCCGTAAGAATTATAACAAACGGACTTATTACAGTTATGGCGTGGATTCAGTCTGCTTATCCTGAAAGCAATCTTGTTTTGTGGGGGCTTGTTCCTCAGGGAATATGGAACGTATTTGTTATAATGCAGTTTTTATGGATTCCAATTGTACTGGTTGTTGAAAAGAAAGCTACAAAACATCTTATAATTCACTATTTCACTTATATGATTTATTCGTTTACATGGGTTCCGATTGCAGTTATTGGTATCGCAAAGCGTAAGCAGAAGGAATGGTTCCATACTCAGCACACAAGAACAATAAGCATCAATGAGATGGAGGGCTAATTATGAGTAATGTACCTTTTAAAAGTGCAGATATATTAATTCCTGAAAATGCTGATATGAACAAATGGAGTGTTGTTGCTTGCGACCAGTATACATCAGAGCCTGAGTATTGGGAAAATGTTGAAAAATATGTTGGCAGTAATCCTTCAACGCTTAATATGATTTATCCTGAGGTTTATCTTGAAAGCGGCGGAGATGAAAGAATAACAAGCATAAACAATACGATGGATAAGTATATTGAAGATGATATTTTCAAGTGTTATGCTGACAGTATGATTTATGTTGAAAGAACAGTGCTTGATGGCAAGGTTCGCAAAGGCATCGTTGGTGCTGTGGATTTGGAGCATTATGACTATCATAAAGGTTCAAAATCTCTTATACGTGCAACCGAAGGAACTGTTTTAGAACGCATACCTCCGCGTGTAAAAGTGCGTATAAACGCAAAATTAGAGCTTCCGCACATTATGCTTCTTATTGATGATGAAAAGGATATTGTGTTTAAAAGCGTAAACAAGCTTGAAAAGGTTTATGATTTTGATTTGATGTGCAACAGTGGTCATATTACAGGTTATACTATAGATACAAACGCAGTTTCACAAAAGCTTGAGGAGCTTTATAATGCAACAAAGTCTGATAACCATATGCTTTTTGCAGTTGGTGACGGGAATCATTCACTGGCTACTGCAAAGGAATGCTGGGAGCAGATTAAAGCAACATTAAGCGACAGCGAAAAAGAAACTCATCCTGCACGGTATGCACTTGTTGAGCTTGTTAATATTCACGACAGCGCTTTGGAATTTGAGCCTATCCACAGAGTAGTTTTTAACTGCAACCCCGGAAAGTTGATTGAAGATATGAAAAAATATTATCCTAAAGCCAATACTGAGGGTGACGGACAAAAAATTACATATGTGTATGGTGATGTTAAAGGTGATATTTATATTCCTGATGCACCAAGCGAGCTTACTGTTGGTACATTGCAGATGTTTTTAGATGAATATTTAAAGGCAAGTGCTGCTAAAATTGATTATATTCACGGTGATGACGTCACTGTTAACCTTTCAAAGCAGGATAATGCAATAGGCTTTTTGTTACCTGCAATGGAAAAATCGCAGCTGTTTAAAACGGTTGTTGCTGATGGTGCATTGCCGAGAAAGACATTCTCGATGGGTGAGGCGTGGGAAAAACGTTTTTACCTTGAGGCAAGAAAAGTACAATAATAAAAAGGATATATACGCTGTTGCTTTAACAGTGCATATATCCTTAATTTTTTATAACATAGAAAATTATTACGCGTGAAATTATGTTCACAAAGAATTTGTGTGCGATATGAGTGCAGGCTCAGCCTGCTTTTTTAAAGTTTTTCTATTATGCGGCTGCCCATTTCGGAGCAGCTTATTTTTGTGCAGTTTTTATCAGACATAATATCTGCTGTGCGATAGCCTTCATCCAATACCTTTGATACAGCATTTTCAATCGCCTCTGCCTCGCAAGACATATCAAAGCTGTATTTAAGCATCATTGCAGCAGACAAAATAGTGCCGATTGGGTTAGCAGTGTCTGTCCCTGCAATGTCTGGTGCAGAGCCGTGAATAGGCTCATATAGCCCAACGCTTGTTTTACCAAGACTTGATGACGGAATCATACCGATTGACCCTGTTATCATTGAGGCTTCGTCTGACAAAATATCACCAAACATATTTTCGGTAACGATAACATCAAATTGAGCGGGGTTTTTAACAATCTGCATAGCACAGTTGTCAACAAGCATATCTGTTAAGGTTACTTCAGGATATTCCTCAGCAAGCTTGTGCATCACCTTTTTCCATAATCGGCTTGAGTCCAACACATTGCTCTTTTCTACAGAACAAAGCTTTTTGTTACGTTTCATTGCAGTTTCAAAGCCGATTCGTCCGATACGCTCAATTTCAGCTTCGCTATATTTTAAAACATCTGTTGCAGTGTCGCCTTCGGTTTTGTGTTCACCAAAGTATATGCCACCGATAAGCTCACGAACGATAATAAAGTCGATGCCTTTATCTACTATCTCTTTTTTCAGTGGAGATGCATCAGCAAGCTGTTTCCATATCTTTGCAGGTCTGTTGTTGCTGTATACGCCCATTCCATTTCTTAGTCTTAACAAGCCTTTTTCGGGTCGTTTGTCACCCGGAACGTTGTTCCACTTGTCACCGCCGACAGCACCTAAAAGCACACTGTCTGACTTAAGACATTTTTCAAGCATTTCCTGTGGTAACGGGTCACCATATTTGTCTATAGCACAGCCTCCCATATCAACATCTGTATAAGTGAAGGTGTGACCATACTTTTCTGCGACTTTGTCAAGCACCAAAAGTGCTTGCTCAATTATTTCCGGACCTATTCCGTCACCGCGGATTACTGCTATATTTTTATTCATTTGTTTTCACCTTCTTTTAATGATGCCAAAAGTCCGCCGCTTTTAATTATACTTTGTATGAATTCGGGAAACGGCTGTGCGTTATATTTTTTGCCGTTTGTAATATTGTGTATTTCACCTGTATCAAAATCAACGCTTACTTCATCATTGGCTGAAATCTCATCCACCGCTTCAGGGCATTCTAAAATAGGAAGACCTATATTTATAGCATTGCGGTAGAAAATACGTGCAAAGCTTTTTGCAATAACGCAGCCTGTACCACAGGTTTTTATTACAAGAGGTGCGTGCTCACGTGATGATCCACAGCCGAAGTTCCAGCCTGCCACCATTATATCACCTTTACTAACTTTTTTTACAAAGCTTGTGTCGATATCCTCCATACAATGTAATGCAAGCTCTTTAGCGTCAGATGTGTTTAAATACCTGGCAGGTATAATAACGTCTGTATCAACATTATCTCCGTATTTGAAAACTGTTCCCTTTGTATTCACGATTATTCCCCCTTGTATGAAGTGATAAAGCCTGTTATTGCACTTGCCGCTGCTGTGTGAGGACTTGCAAGATATACTTCGCTATCAACGTGACCCATTCTGCCGACAAAGTTTCTGTTAGTTGTCGCAATGCATCGTTCACCTGCCGCAAGGATGCCCATATAACCGCCAAGACACGGGCCGCAGGTTGGAGTTGAAACTACTGCACCTGCATCTATAAAAGCAGTTACGTATCCACGTTCAACACATTCGCGGTAAATAGCCATTGTTCCGGGAATTATTATGCAACGTATGCCGTCAGCTATTTTTTTGCCGTTTAAGATTTTATATGCGGCTTCCATATCCTCCATACGTCCGTTTGTGCAGCTACCTATCACAACCTGATCAATCTTAATATTGTTTAATTCATCAGCATTCTTTGTGTTTTCAGGAAGATGCGGACAACTTACAGTTGGTGTGATTTCAGATAAGTTGATGTCAATTGTTTTTTCATACTGTGCATCCGCATCAGCCTCGTATATTACCGGAGTGCGTTCTGCTCTGCCTTTCATATATTCAATTGTGCAATCGTCAACAGGGAAGATACCATTTTTTGCACCTGCCTCAATTGCCATATTGCAGATGCAAAGTCTGTCGTCCATTGAAAGATTTTTGATGCCGTCACCAGTGAATTCCATACTTTTGTATAATGCACCGTCAACACCTATCATACCAATTATAGTAAGAATTACGTCTTTGCCACTGCAATTTTTTGGCAGCTTGCCTGTTAGGTTAAACTTTATTGCGGCAGGAACCTTGAACCATGCCATACCTGTTGCCATTCCTGCTGCCATATCAGTGCTGCCGACACCGGTTGAAAATGCACCTAAAGCACCATAGGTGCAGGTGTGGCTATCTGCTCCGATTATACAATCTCCTGCACATACAATTCCCTGTTCAGGAAGAAGAGCGTGTTCAATTCCCATTTTGCCAACATCGTAAAAATGGCTTACACAGTGTGAGCAGGCAAATTCTCTGCACTGCTTTGACTGCTCGGCTGCTTTTATATCTTTGTTTGGTACAAAGTGGTCTAAAACAATCGCTATTTTATCTTTGTCAAAAACCTTGTCAAAGCCAGATTTCTTGAATTCATTTATTGCGACAGGAGTTGTAATATCGTTGCCAAGTACGATGTCAAGCTTTGCATTTATAAGCTGTCCTGCAACAACATTGTCAAGTCCTGCATGTGCTGCAAGGATTTTTTGTGTCATAGTCATTCCCATTTGTAATCACTCCTTAGATATGTTGTTAAATGCACAAAGAAGTGCATCAGCACTGGCACGGATAATATCTGTGTCTGTTCCTGCACCCCAGCACATATTGCCGTTTGCATCTTTAATACCGATATATGCAGCAGCGACACTCTTTGAACCCTGCTCCTGCATACTGTGCTCTGTGTAAACCTCAAGGCTGTAATTTATACCTGTGTATTCTTTTAATGCGTTACTTACGGCATCAAGAGAACCGTTACCCATAGCACGCATTGTTGTTTCTTTACCATTCTTTACAAAAGCAATTACTGTTTCGATTGAATTGCCTTTTCTGAAGAAATGAATATCAGAAATTGTAATTGGTGAATTATGTATAAAGTAATACTTCTTGAATATTTTAAGTACGTCCTCAGGCTTAAGCTCTTTGTGCTTGTGGTCTGATATGCTTTTACAGCGATAGCTTAAATCCTCACGCATTTTTGCAGGAAGAATATAGCCGTATGTATGCTCCAGAATATAGCCTATGCCACCTTTGCCGCTTTGTGAATTAACCCTGATAACGTCAGAGTCATAAGTTCTGTTGATGTCGGTAGGGTCAATTGGTATGTATGGAATATTCCATTGATGAACATTGTTTTCTTCGCGGTATTTCATACCTTTTGCAATAGCGTCCTGATGGCTGCCTGAAAATGCAGCAAATACTAATGCACCGGCATATGGTGAACGCTCGTAAACATGCATTCTTGTGCATTTTTCATACACTTCAACAAGATAAGGCATATCAGAAAAATCAAGCTTCGGGTCAATACCGTGTGAATACATATTCATTGCAAGTGTTACTATATCAACATTACCGGTTCTTTCACCGTTGCCAAAAAGCGTTCCTTCAACTCTGTCAGCTCCTGCAAGCAGTGCAAGCTCTGTATCTGCCACACCTGTTCCGCGGTCGTTATGCGGATGAAGTGAGATGGTAACATTTTCACGATATTTCAGATTTTCGTGCATATATTCAATCTGACTAGCGTAAACGTGTGGCATGCTCATTTCAACTGTAACAGGCAGATTTATTATAACATTGTTTTCAGGCGAAGGCTCAAGCACATCAAGCACTGCGTTGCAAACATCCAAAGCATACTCGGGTTCAGTACCTGTAAAGCTTTCGGGAGAATATTCAAATCTGAAATTACCTTCGTATTCTTTAGCAAGCTTTTTAACAAGCTTTGCTCCTTTTATTGCAATGCTTTTGATTTCTTCTTTGTTTTTTTTGAAAACCTGCTCTCTTTGTGCCACGCTTGTTGAGTTGTAAAAATGAATAATAGCGTTTGGCGCACCCTTGCAGGCTTCAAAGGTTTTCCTTATAATATGCTCTCTGCTTTGTGTTAATACCTGGATAGTTACATCGTCAGGTATCATATCGTTTTCAATAAGAGTGCGTAAAAATTCGTATTCTGTTTCAGAAGCGGCAGGAAAGCCAACCTCGATTTCTTTAAATCCGACTTTCAAAAGCAACTTGTAAAATTCCAACTTTTCTTCAAGACTCATTGGAATAACAAGGCTTTGATTGCCGTCACGCATATCTACACTGCACCACATAGGTGCTTTTTCCAAATGGTCTTTCGTAACCCATTTTGTGTATTGGGTTGATACCGGATAATATCCGACGTTATACTTTGTGTTGTCCATTTTTATACCTCCTGTGAGATGAGAAAACAAAAAGCACCCATCTCAAATATACTTTGAGACGGGTGCAATTATACATATAAAATCACACTCGCGGTACCACTCAAATTGCACAGATTAACTCTGCACCACTTTAAGGTCTAACAACCTCTTTTGCACTAACGTA
>JAZNGX010000114.1:0-10649 GCA_045576675.1 Clostridia bacterium
AAAAAGACTGCACATATTAAAATTGCAGCAACAATTGTATATAAAATATTATTTTGTCTTTGTTTTTTTCGTTCATATGTTATTGCCATATCTATTACCTCTTAAATATATAACACTTTCAAAAGCTACATACATCCGTATAAAATTATATCATATATAATTCAATTTTTCAATATTATTTGCTATTTTCTATATAAATTTCTATATAAATCACAATAAATGCAGATAAAAAATATTAACTTTTTAAGAAGAAAACATTTTATTCTTCTGTTATTTGCAAATTCTACTATATAATTAGTGTGTTAATAATATGTTTTTTCTTTTTCAAGGCGTAGTCATAAGCGACTTTTGTTCCGCTTTTAGGTTGGTAGTCAAACAAATCACGTCGGCTATTTTTACGCCTTGGGGGAAGATAATTTTCATCGTAATAGACCACGCAGAATTTGCTATGGTTAATCAATACTATCCGTAGTATTTTCGGCAGACTATTTTTCATCCTCATAGTATTCCGTACATACTGTGTAGAGATTAGAACCTTTTCCGCCACGACCTCTTGTTCGATTTTCTTTTTTAATGTAACTCAAATCGATGAGGCGATTAATGATATTTGCTGTTTTAGAACGGCTTATATTCATGTTGACAGCGATGGTGGAGTAGGAAGGAAAACAGATATTTTCCTCGTTAGATAATTTACACAAATAACACAACACTCTGAACTCGTATGTATCAAGTCTTTTGTCCAGAATTGCTTCGTTAGGTATTGTGGTAAAGTTGACTTTTAGTTTTTTCATATTGGCCTCCTTAATTCCAAAACAAAAAGCACAGAGCATTTTTAAACTCTGTGCTTTGGAACTGATTTTGAATTAAGGGCTGGGGTTCAACTCCTTACGAAAAATCTTCGACAGTAACGAAAATAGTGTTTTAGAGGAACACCACTTGAACCCTGAAAAACCGCATGAAAAAGCGTGATGACACTACTGACAGTAATATCATCACGCTACTATGGTGGAGCTGTGGGGAATTGAACCCCAGTCCGCAAATACTCCATATAACTTTCTACGAGTGTATCGTATGTTTTAAATTCCCTCATACAACGGCACACACGCAAGCCTTTGCACTTGGTAGCTTAATAATACCCGACAGGAATTAAAGCTTTACCTGTTCGTGTTCACCGCAAATTTGACGCCCAAACACCTCTATGCGGTTCTTGAGGGTTGGACGGCCGCACTAATTAGGCAGCGTAAGCTAAATTATCGTTAGCGTTTAAATTTAAAGTTGAGCTTTTAAAGCGGCGCTCACCGCTACTCGCTTATTATACTTATATATCCACGTCGAAGCCATTGCAACCCCATATAATATAATAATACAACACGCACGGGTTTTTGTCAACCAAAAACCCGTGCCGTTAACAAATAATTTACCTGCTTAAAGCATTAAATATCATAATCGCACTGTCAGCATTTGTAATATGCTCATCAGGATTAAAGCTTCCCGTGCCGTCACCTTTTATTATGCCCATTCCACTCAGTATGCATACATAACCTGTTTTTTCTGTAACATCAGAGAAAGGACAGCTCCAGATACCATTTAAGCCAGCATAACGTTCTGCTCCCAATGCTCTTATTAAGAACACTGCTGCCTGAAGTCTTGTAACGGCTGCATCGTCGTCACGCTCTTCCTTTGATACTATGTTAAGACTTTGTGCACGATCGAAGATATACTTATAATCAGCTTCTCTATACGTGCTCACAGAACCAAACGCCTGTGTAAGAAGAGTTATCAAATCCTTTTGTGTTATACTCGAATCAGGCTTAAAGCTTTCTGCTTTAAATCCGATATTATACTGTGCAAGCTTTGTTATATAGCTTTCTGCATAATGTCCATTTATATCATTGTACTCTAAAGTTACTTCTTCAGTGTCATTTTTCTCGATTTCACCTGTAAACGGATTCAAACGATGGCTTTCAGAATAATCAAAGGAGTACACTGCAACAGCTTCTTTGGGTCTTTCGTTTAAAACAGGAACAAACAGATACTTGATTTCATAGCTCACATTATCAAAAAATGCTTTTGTGGCAGCCTCTGCACTTATAACTCCATCAACAGAAGGGAATTCTGCTTCTGTGTATGAAATATTGTAATATGTAAGCTTTCCGTTGTTTTTATTTACTGTAACGCGAATTGTATCCCCTTCTACTCTTGCACCGTTTTTGATGCGATGCAAAGTAAGTGTGTTGCCCTCAAAGTCTTCCTTAGAATAATATTCAAGCTTATTGCCTGCAAGTGACTTGGCATATTTTAAAGCCGCAGCTTTAAGCTTTTCTTCTTCCAGTGATTCGTCGGTTTCGCTTTTAAAATATCTTCTGTAATTCTTAATTTCGCCTGTTTTTGCATTGATATTAACATAACGTGACTCATCATCACAGGTTAAATTAATATCGTATATATAATCATTAGTACTGCTGTTTTTTGAAAGATTGTAATAATCAGCCACTGCATTGTCAGGAATGTCAAGCGAAGCATTGTCCTTTAGCATTTTCACAATTTTGTCTATTGAATAAAGCCCCTCAACATTGTCAATTTCCTGCTGTTCAATTTTGCTGAATCGGTTTGCCATACTGCCGCCCGATGCCAGGTCTGCAGCGGCCTCCATTGTCGTTTTTGCATACTGAACAGAATAATCATAAACATACTCTTCGCCTGTTACTGCATTAATATATTCATTACCGTTGGAAACAGGAACGTAATACGGTGTTGCAGTATACTTTTCGTCCTCATATGTTAATATATAAACAAGCTCTAAGCCATATACATTCTTATATGCTTCAACAGCCGCAGCCTTATCCATAAACGTAGCCTTGTCAGGATATGTAACATCTGCATAATCATATAAGCTGAAGCTCTGCAACGTCATATCATCACTGTCTATAGAAATGCTTCCCTGAATGTTATCAACACGAATTCCATCGTGAACAAACTCAAGAGAAAAGCTTGTATTTCTTGACCACATTGAATATCTGTCGGCATTTGAAATTACAATATTGTCTTTAATATCAGGATTTAACAAAGCAATAAAATTGAGTGCAGCAGCTCTGTATTGCTCTGTCTCATATTTTTTAAATGCACGCTCTGAAGAATAGGTCTTTGAGTTGTCGTTATAATGAAACTCAGTAATTACCCCGTCAGCAGTACAGCCAACAGACATATAAACACTATCCTCCCCCTCAGTTGACCAGTTAAAGTAATAGGTAGTCAAACCGTTATAATTAGAGGTGTTGCTTTCAAATTTATCATACACATCCTGAATATCCAATCGTTCTTTCACTATTGAAAGAACTTCACGATATTCTTCCGTTTCGGCAGCATATGCAACCGGCACCGTCATTACAAGCATTGCCAATGCAATAATAAGACTAATAATTTTTTTCATAAACATCCCCTCCATTTACATTTATAATATTATGACGTTAACCAAGATGTAAAAGTTTCTTAAAACTTACATTTTTTTCAAAAATATTTTTACACTGTTCTGCTTTTTCTCTGCTGGTGAAAAACCCAAACACGCACGAGCCGCTTCCGCTCATCAATTCACCATCTGCTCCGTTTTCAGCCATTATACGTTTGATATTGTTGATATTTTCATTATCAACAGCCGTTTCTAACATATTAAAAGTGTTTTTGGCGATAAACAAAACATCATTTTTCCTTACTGCATCGGCAATTTTTTCTGTACCTATGTGCTGTGGAAATTTACTGAAATCAATTTGAGAATACGCCCATTTTGTATTTATTGAAAAATCAGGCTTCACAAGAAGAATATACGTCCCGGAAATTTCAGGCAATCGCGTTAGCTTTTCCCCTATACCTTTTGCAACAGCACATCCTCCCTGTATAAAAAAAGGAACATCAGCGCCGATTTTAAGACTTATTTCTTCCATTTGTTTATTGGTAAGACCTGCATTGTACAACTCGTTTAACAGCTTTATCACCGCAGCACCATCAGAGCTACCGCCTCCAAGACCTGCTCCGTGCGGGATTACCTTTTTGATATGAATTTTTGCACCACCATTTATTTTGGTATAATTAAAAAACTCACGTGCCGCCACACAGGCAATATTTGTGTTATCACACGGAATATCAGAAATATCACACGTTAACAAAATCTCGTTGTGCTTTTCAACAGTAACAGTATCATACAACGGAATTTCATGCATTATCATATCCAGCTCGTGATATCCGTCTTCCCTTTTTTTTATTATATCAAGGCATAAATTGATTTTCGCCGGAGTATTGACAGTCATACTTTTCACCTCATTTTTATTTTATAATAACATAAATAAAAAGTCAATAGAACACCAGGTTATCGTGCTTTGCTTGCACATATGCATAAAACAGGAATCACAGCAAAAAGCTGTAATTCCTGTTTTTTTATAACATAGGAAATTACTACTTTTAAGTTGTAATTTCCTATGTTTCAAAATAGTCTACCTTTAAAAAGTGAGCGAAGCGAACATTAGTTGCCGAAGGCGACTTTTTTATATTTCACGTCTGCCTTCTATTGCTTTTGTAAGCGTAACTTCATCTGCATATTCAAGGTCACCGCCCACAGGTACACCATTTGCAATTCTTGTAACCTTTATACCCATTGGCTTAATAAGCTTTGCAATATACATTGCAGTTGCTTCGCCCTCGATATTAGGATTGGTTGCAACAATTATTTCTTTAACAGTGTCACTGCTTAGTCTTAACAAAAGCTCGTGTATTTTTATGTCCTTCGGTCCTATTCCGTCCATTGGAGAAATAGCACCGTGTAATATATGATACAAGCCATGATACTCGTGAGTTTTTTCTATTATTACTGCATCTTTAGGGCTTTCAACCACACAAATAATGCTTTTGTCACGGGTATCATTACTGCAGATATCGCACACATCTGTATCTGTAATATTCTGGCAAACATCACAATACTTTATTTGCGTTTTTGCACACAACAACGCATCTGCAAACTCCTTTGCATATTGCTCAGGAGAATTCAGAATATGAAATGCAAGACGCTGAGCAGTTTTATGTCCGATACCGGGCAAAGCCTCAAACTGCTCAATAAGGCGTGCCAGCGGTGGAATATAATCATTCATTAAAACAACCCCGGAATATTAAGTCCGCCTGTTACCTTTTCAATTTCTTTAGCAGACATTTCATCAATCTTGGTCATAGCATCATTAACAGCTGCCATAATCAAATCTTCAAGCATTTCAATATCATCAGGATCGCACGCTTCAGGCTGAATTTTAACTGAAGTCAAAACACGCTTACCGCTTAATTTTACAGTAACGGCTCCTCCACCTGCACTGCCTTCAACTTCAGAATTTTCGATTTCTTCCTGCTTTTTCTGCATTTCCATCTGCATTTTCTGTGCCTGTTTTATCATATTATTCATATTGGGCATTCCACCCATACCATTAAATTTACCTTTTGCCATTACAATTCGTCCTTTCTAAAATAAATTAAGCTGTCCTGTTTGTTTTGCTTTTTCAATAATATCATCAAGCGGGTCAGCTTGCGGTTTTGTTTCAAATTCACCTTTGTAAGTAAGTCTGATTTTGCAGCCTGCAACATCTTCTATTTCTTTAATGAAAACAGGGTTGTTTGCGTCAGTCTTGTCAGATTCGTTTTCACATATCACAAGCATAACCTCGCCCTGCTTAACGAACTCAACATTTTCGCCCAGCACACGAAGATATGGTGCTTTGCCAAAAAGCTCGCTTTTCAAATCACAAGGCTCGCCTTCAACCTTAACCTCTTTTACCTGAGGTTTATCCGCAACCGGCATTGTCGGCTCAACCGGAGGTACAAACTCCGCCTCTGCCGGTGGCTCCGGTGGTGGCGGCGGTGTTTCCTGAACAGGTTGCACAAACACCGGTTTTGGTGGCTGAACATTAACTGCAGGCTTTATGGCAGGCTTTATTTCCACTCCACTTTCAAGCCGTTTAATCCTTGCCGCAAAAGCCTCAGAGCTCGAATCACATTCCGGAAAGCATATTTTCACAAATGCTGCTTCCAGAACAGCACGGGGATTTGAAGAGGTTTTTATTGCATATATTGTTTCTGATATAAGGCTTATTGAATGAACAAGACTTTCGTTGGAAATATTTGCAACAACCTCTTTGTTTTTTGCCACTGCTTCTTTTGTTTTATCCAATATATCCTCCGCATTATCAGAGAATTTGCAAATAAGAAGTTCTCTTAAAAATGCAAGGAATTCATCAGCAACCCCTGTAACCTCACGACCGCAAACCAATGCATCATTAAGCACTGCAAGGGCACGGCTTATATCTCCTGAAAACAAGGCTGTTACAGTCTCATACAAAAACGCCTTGCTCACTGCACCTGTAACATTCTCTATATCGGCTGCCGAAATTTCACCTTCTATTCCGCAACATAAATCAAGTATGCTGAGAGCGTCACGCATTGAACCGTCACCAAGCTCAGCTACCAGTCTTACTGCATCAGGAGCAATTGCAATTCCATCCTTTGAAGCTATTTCAGATACACGCCCTGCGATATTCTGGGCAGAAATCCGTCTGAAATCAAAACGCTGACAACGCGACTGAATTGTTGCAGGAATCTTATGAGGCTCTGTTGTTGCCAGTATGAATAACACGTGAGCCGGTGGCTCCTCCAGTGTTTTTAACAGTGCGTTAAACGCACCGCCAGACAGCATATGAACCTCATCTATTATATACACCTTATACTTAACCTCAGCAGGTGTGTAAATAACATCATCACGTAATTCTCTTATATTATCAACACCGTTATTTGAAGCGGCATCAATTTCTATAACATCCATAACCGAATTATTAAGGATGCCCCTGCAGGCAGAGCATTCGTTACAGGGATTACCGTCAGGCAACGGATTTTCGCAATTGACAGCACGGCTTAAAATCTTCGCGGTGGTGGTTTTACCTGTACCACGTGTGCCGCAAAAAAGGTATGCATGAGCGGTTTTGCCTGTTACTATCTCATTTTTTAATGTATCGGTTATATGCTTTTGACCTACCACGTCTTCAAAAACAACAGGTCGCCATTTGCGATATATCGCACGGTAAGCCATAACTACTTCCCCTATCATATAAAAATACCGTACAGCTTAATGTCGAAAAGCCATCATAGGCGAACTCGTCAAAAAACGCTCAAATCCGGCACTCCTGCGGCACACGAAAGACATTCTGCTTATCGCTGCTTCATCACTGACCTGACGAGGTTCACAGCACTTTGTTGCACAGGACCGAATTCTCAACACGCTTAATTGACGCTCATTCAAACAATGAACAGTCCTCGATTAAGCCATCACCCCCATTATAGCGGATTATGGGTACAGGGAGCCGCTACCGCCCCGGTTAGTACGGTTGGTATTATAAACCCGAAAATACGGGATTATAATCTTTTAATATTCTAACACAAAAACAAACAAAATACAATAGCTAAATTAAAATTTTTTAATATGTAGGAAATTATAATAATTTCCTCGAGAATGATATGCAGTGAAGTTAATGCATTTTTTATTATGTTACTTGCATTTGCAGATTGTAAATGATATAATTTGTTGTGTTTCAAATATTTTCTTTTATTTATCAAGGAGATGTGTTAATTGAATTACAAAGAAGCTTTAAAAGAAATGTACAGGTACAGAATAGAAATGCACGCTCATACAAAACCCGTAAGTCCTTGCGGCGAACTGACTCCGGATGAAATTGTGGAAACGTATCGCAAAAAAGGCTACGATGCTATTGTTATAACAAATCATTTTGTATATGATTTTATTAAAGACACAGATAAAGAATCAGCTATAAAGACTCACCTTAACGATTATGAACAAACCGTAAAGGCTGCTGAAGAAAAAGGTCTCACAGTATTACTTGGCACAGAAATCAGATTTTCAGAAAACTACAATGATTATTTAATATATGGCGTAAACAAAGAAATCCTTTCAATATGCTATGATTATCTTTCAAAAGGAATTAAGGCATTCAGAACAGAAGTCAAATTACCTGACAGTGTATTTGTTCAGGCACATCCATTCAGAAGTGGCAGCAATCTGGCAGACACAAAATTGCTTGATGGTATAGAAGCCTTTAATATGCATCCGGGTCAAAACTCACCGGTTGGATTGGCAGTCAGAGCCGCTTATGAAAACAAATGCCCAATAATAACTGTTGGAAGTGACTTCCATCATAAAAACAAAGGTCACGAAGCGGTTTCAGCTTTAAGAACAAAAGCTCTACCAAAAACATCTTTTGAGCTTGCACAAATATTAAAAAGCGGTGATTACATTTTTGAGATCGGCGAAAATTCAATTGTTTTACCATAACAATTGACTTATTTGAATAAATATGTTAAAATAAAATGATTTTTTACTAAGGAGTGTATGAATTGACAGAATTATTCGGTAACGTTTTAACACTGCAATGGCAACAGGTTGTTATGTGGATTATTGGCGGATTGCTGATATATCTTGCAATCAAGAAAGATATGGAACCCACATTACTTTTGCCTATGGGCTTTGGTGCAATACTTGTTAACCTTCCTAATTCAGGAGCAGTGGAAACCTTGGAAACACTTTTTAATGCAGGTATTTCAAACGAGTTATTTCCTCTTATTTTATTTATAGGTATTGGTGCTATGATTGACTTCAGTCCGATTTTATCTAACCCAAAGCTGATGATTTTCGGTGCTGCAGCTCAGTTTGGTATCTTTTTAACCTTGTGCCTTGCATCTATGTTCTTTGATATAAAGGATGCGGCTTCAATCGCAATTATCGGTGCTGCAGACGGCCCAACCTCAATTGTTGTTGCACAGGCTCTTGACTCAAACTATCTTGGAGCTATAATGGTTGCTGCTTATTCATATATGGCACTTGTTCCGATTATTCAGCCACCTGTAATCAAGCTTTTAACAACCAGAAAAGAACGTATGATAAGAATGGAATATATTCAAAAGGAAGTGTCAAAAACAACAAAAATTCTATTCCCTATAATCATCACAGTTATTGCAGGTCTTGTTGCACCTGACTCAGTTGCACTTGTTGGATTTTTGATGTTTGGTAACCTTATTCGTGAATGTGGCGTGTTAAACTCACTTTCAGAAACAGCTCAAAAGGTTCTTGCAAACCTTATAACAATATTCTTAGGCATAACAATTGCTCTTCGTATGGAAGCCTCGGCATTTTTAGCTCCACAGACACTATTGATTTTAGGTCTTGGGCTTGTAGCGTTTATTTTTGACACAGCCGGCGGCGTGCTTTTTGCTAAATTTATAAATCTGTTTGCAAAAAAGAAAATCAATCCTATGATTGGCGCAGCAGGTATTTCTGCCTTCCCGATGTCTGGTCGTGTTGTTCATAAAATGGGTCTTGCAGAGGATAAATCCAATTATCTTCTGATGCATTCAATCGGTGTTAACGTATCAGGGCAGATTGCTTCTGTTATCGCAGGCGGTTTAATACTTAACTTCTTCTTGAAATAATCGAAAGGGTGAACTGTTATGAATTTTAATCCTATGGCATTTATAAATAATTTGCACTATATGGGCAAAGGTATGCTTGGCATATTCATCGTTATAGGCTTAATAGTTATTTTAACAATGATTTTAAACAAGGTAACAAGCAAATAATTTAGCTAATCTCCAAAGAGGTATCGAATGGTCGGTACCTCTTAATTATTTATGTTCTCTTCTGACACAAAGACTTACCAATGTAAAAGGGACACCCCTACAGGTGTCTTTTTTACATTGGAAGAGCCGAACAATATAGATGCAAAAATTTTTTAGTGATATTCCAACTTCGTTAGAGTGATATTTTTGTTAAAACAAAAGTGATATTGAAACCTTCGGTTTCAGTGATATTATATTTGCCATTAAACTGTGCGAAGCACAATATCACTCGGCGTAAGCAGAATATAACTGCGTAGCAATATAACTTGCCGCAGGCAAATATAACTGAATGGTTTAGATGCCATTTATTTTAGCTAAATTTTGCAACAAGTGCAAAGCTAAATTATTGCTCCGCAATAGCTAAATTGTTTTTTCAAAACAGCTAAATTAAATTCGCCATTAGCTGACCGAAGGTCAATTTAGCTACGAAGTAATTTAGCGTGCGTTAGCACATTTAGCTCGCCGTCAGGCGAATTTAGTTGAAAAAAGACAGATTTCTTTGTCAAAATCTGTCTTTTTTCTGGCTTTCACGTACAAAATAGATGCAACTCATGAAATAAGTTCAAACAATACATTAGGGGTTTCTTCATGTACATCATCAAAAATTTCAAGCATAGTTTTACAATATTCCCTTAAATCATCAGGCAATGAAAAAAAACCATATATATTAACCTTAAAGTTTCCTCTTTGATTAAAAAGTCCCTGCAAGCAATCCCATAGCGCATCCCAATTTTCACCATAATATTCAGGCAAGCCAAATTTTGTTTTCAATATCAAATGTATTTCCCCTAAATATTTGCAACCTGTAAAATCTAATATAATTGGATTTTCTTTTATTGGTTTAAATGCATACCGTTTTATGTGTTCTTCGTAATTCATAGAATCCCTCCTTATTCAATTTCGACAAAAGTATGATAATGGTCATAAGTTACAAAAATCAA
>JAZNGX010000115.1:0-5411 GCA_045576675.1 Clostridia bacterium
CTCGTGCATACCGTCCAAGTTATCGGACGAGTAGTAATTAAGGGCAAATGAATCAGCCTGATTTTAGGCTAAAATCCAACTCTTGATATTCATATTTTGCTTGAAAGGAAATTCTATTTACACAAAATTCGCCGGGGTGCCTATCTGGCCGTTTACTCGGTCAGATATTTTTTTAAGTCATTTATAACAGAATTTGCAGTATCAAATCCAATGTTGTACATTTCAATAAGCTTTTCCTTGTCAGACTCTGTTCGATTGTAATTTAACGGTTCGTGAGGAGCTATTACAAATGCCTTGCCTGATTTTTCTGCTTCAAAAAGCCTTTCAAGGCATGCATTATAGTTTGCGTATCTGTTTTCCAGTGCATTTGCAAAATCATCACTGTATTTATAGATTTTTCGTAATAGCTTAATTGATTTACTTTTCTTTTTCCGGTATTCACGATGACGAGTTAAAATAACTATATTCTTTTCACATCCGTTTTGAATTGCATATTCAAAAGGAATTGAGTCGGCAATGCCACCATCCATATATTTATTTCCGTTAATTTCAATTGGTGGAAACATTATTGGCAGGGCACAGGTTGCACGAAGTGTATCAAATGCTGTGTCATCAGCAGTAACGGCTATGTATTCAGGTTTACCTGTTTCGTAATTTGTCACTGCTGCAAGAACTTCACCATCAAATCTTCCGAGTGCATCAAAGTCATATTTACAATAGATGTTTGGAATATCATCAAAAACGAATTTCATATTATAATAGCTTTTATTATTTTTGTCAAATAAGTATCTAAGCCCCATATATCTTTTGTCTGGCATATATGTAGTATAAACCTGATAATTTCTGCCGCGCTGTCCTGAAGCATAAGAAACACCACTGCTTATACCTGCTGATGTGCCAATTATATAATTTGCTTTAATATCATTGTCCATAAGTACGTCAAGTACACCGGTGGTAAATAAAGTTCTGCTTGCACCGCCCTCTAAAACTAATCCAATTTTCATATAAATCACCTTAAATATTTTATAACATTAATTATCAATTGTCAAATGGGAAATATTTATATTATTAATATGTAAAAAATAATGCATTGACAAATCCGTTATAATTTGGTACAGTATATATATAAATAATAAGGAGGTAACAAATATGAAAACCGTTAAAAATAAACAGATTCTTGTTGGTGCAGACTTTGCCGGTATGCCTCTTAAGGATGCTGTTGTTGCACATCTTAAAGAAAAAGGCTGGGAAGTTACTGATGTAGGCGTTAAAGTTGATTCAGATCCCAACGATACAGATTTAATGTTCCACAGAGTTGGCTTAAGAGTTGGCTCAATGATTTCAGAAGGTGAGTTTGAAAGAGCATTGCTTTTCTGTGGTACAGGTATGGGTATACATATTGCTGCAAGCAAATGTCCTCACGTTCATGCCGGTGTTGTTGAAAGTGTACCTGCTGCACTTAGAGCTATCACAGGTAATGGCGTTAATGTTCTTGCTATGGGTGCTTTCTATGTTGCTCCTGCTATGGGTTGCGATATTGCTGATGCTTACCTTAACGCAGAGCTTGGCACAGGCTATGAATGGTGGAAGAACTTCTATGAGTTCCACAAGCTTGCTATTGATGAGCTTGAAGCTTTTGATTATGAAGAGTACAAGAAGAATGGCTTTAAGGTTAACAAATTAGGTGATTATCCATTAAAGCTTGAGAAAAAACTTGACTAATAAATATTAAAAACCGCAACAGAAAATCTGCTGCGGTTTTTTTGTACACAAAAAGGTAGCTGTCGTATTTGACAGCTACCTGATTTTTCAAGAAACTCTTTTGTCTTTTGTTAAGTTTTTAATTACAAACAATGTTACAACTGTAAGTATCGCACCAATTGGTAACAGGATAAATGCACTTTGTACAACTGCTGCAAGTAAATAAATTACAAAAGAGATAAGTGCAACAGTTATAGCGTAAGGTAACTGTGTTGATACGTGATTGATGTGATTTGACTGACTGCCTGCTGATGACATAATTGTCGTATCAGAAATCGGTGAGCAGTGGTCACCGCAAACTGCACCTGCAAGACAAGCAGAAACACCAATTATTAACAGTTCACTTGTAGGATCAAATATTGCTGTAACAATCGGAATAAGGATACCAAATGTTCCCCATGATGTACCTGTTGAGAACGCAAGCACGCAAGCAACAATGAATATAATAGCAGGTAAGAAGTTAGCAAGACCTGCAGCTGCTGAGTCCATAAGCATTTCAACGAATTCAGCTGCACCTAATAGACCTGTCATATTCTTAAGTGCTGTAGCAAATGTAAGAATAAGTATAGCAGGAACCATTGCTATAAAGCCTTTTGGAATACATTCCATAGCTTCTTTGAATGTAATAACTCTTCTTGCAATTAAATAAATAATTGTGATTATAAGAGCAAGAATTGCACCCCAAGGCAAACCAACAGTTGCATCAGTGTTACCGAAAGCTGTAATAAAGTCATCACCTGAGAAGAATCCACCGACATAGATTAAACCTATAATACAAAGAATTACTAGTACGATTACAGGGAATATAAGGTCAATTACGCGACCTCTTGGATTCTCAGATTCTGCAATTTCTTCTGACTGTTCTTCTTTTCCGCTTGTGAACAAATCGCCTTTGGTCATAGCGTTAAATTCGTGAAGCTTCATTGGGCCGTATTCAAACTTCATTAAAGTGATTGTAATTATAAATACAAATGTTAACAAAGAATAGAAGTTGTATGGAATAGCACGAACGAAAAGTTCAATGCCTGAATATCCTGTACCTTCTGTAAACTCAGCTACAGCAGCTGCCCAGGACGAAACGGGAGCTATCATACATATAGGTGCTGCAGTTGCATCTATTAAGTATGCAAGCTTTGCACGTGAAATATTGTGTCTGTCAGTTACAGGACGCATAACGCCACCAACTGTTAAGCAGTTGAAATAGTCATCAATGAAAATTAATATACCTAATACAAATGTAGCAAACATTGCACCAACACGTGTTTTGATATGTACCTGTGCCCAACGACCAAATGCAGCTGAACCGCCCGCCTTGTTAACAAGAGCAACAATTGCACCTAAAATAACAAGGAATATAAATATTCCGGCTGTGCCTGATACTGCGGCTATAATACCCTCGTTAAGAACATTGTCAAGGGCAGCTACCGGGTGCCAGTTTGCAGATAAAAGACCACCCAAAACTATACCGATAAACAGTGATGAATAAACTTCTTTTGTGATAAGAGCTAGTGCGATTGCAACAAGCGGTGGAACTAATGCCCAAAATGTAGCATAAAGGTTGCTTGTTGGTTCTTCACCTGTTGCAAAAACAATAACTGACAAAGCCAGTAAAAGTAATGTTGCAACAATGAAGGTTAAAATGTTTTTCTTGTTAAAAAGTTTCATTATGTACCTCCTAAATTGTTCTTTGGTTTGTGCAAAATGTTAAATTTATGTTAACATACACACGGAATATTGTCAAGACAATTTTCTGCTTTTTTCTGGTAATTGCACTAAAATAATTGCAACAAACATAAGAATGCACCCTGTGATTTCCTTTGCAGAGAGTGCACCGCCTGTAAGCTCCCAACCAAGTGCGATAAGAACAACAGTTGTAAGAGTTGCAAAAACTGATTCAAGACTCATAATAATAGATGCAGAAGTGGGGTCTGTGTATTTTTGTCCAACTATCTGAAGGGTATATGCAACACCACAAGACATTATTCCTGAGTATCCTATAGAAGCCCAGCAGTTTAGTACGTTATCAAGCTTTGGAATATCGTCAAAAAGCATCCAAATTATGTTGATTAGACCACAAACAAAAAATTGTGTAAAAGCCAGCTTAACTCCATCAACTTGTGGTGAAAAATGGTCGATTGCAATAATGTGAAAAGAAAAAACAATGGCACATATAGCTGTTAATATGTCACCTATATTAATTGACGCACCTGGTTCAACGCACATAAGATACATTCCGCAAACGGCGATAATAACTGAAATTACTATCACAGCTCGTGGCTTTTTACCCAGAAACAAGCCGATTATTGGAACTATTATCATATACATTGCTGTTATAAAGCCTGATTTTCCGGGGCTTGTATAAATCATACCGGCAGTTTGAAGTGTGGTAGCTATGCATAAAAGAACTCCGCATATTGTGCCGCCTACAATTAGTTTTTTGTTAAAACCCTGAATTACAGTACCATTTCGTTTTTTTGTATTGTCAAGCAATAGAATAACAGGTATTAAAACTATAGCCCCGAGCATACATCTGATTCCGTTGAATGCGATTGGTGATATTTCTTCAACTCCCTTGCTTTGTGCTATAAATGAAGCTCCCCAAACAAATGCAGTGAGAAGAAGTATGAGGTTACCTTTAAGTTTTGTCCTGTGCATTAAGCTCACTCCTATAAACATAATGCTAATATTTTATATTATTTTTTATATGCAGTCAAGAAAAATTTATATTAAAAATTAAAATGCACCGCCTTATGACGGTGCAGGATTTAAAGCATAAATGTTATTAAATTGTCTTCCGTTCTTTCTGTAACAAAATCAAGGAATAAATCATTGTTGTTTAAAAACTCAATAAGGCTGTTAAATTCTTCTTCATTGCAAATCAGTGTGTTATCATCGAGTAAATTGAATTTTTCTTTTAACTCACTGATTAATTCGGGTTTGGCTGTCATATCAACAGAATATTCTGCATAAAAGACCATTGACCTTTTTGCAAATGCACTGCTTGAACCACCACCGCCACCTGAGCCACCACTTGAAGCAACCTCGGGTGCTTCGGCGGCAACTGAAATGCCGTCAGCTTCATTAAGGTCAGGTATGATGTCTTCTTGCTCAGTTGCAGGCTGTGCATCATATTGTGTTACTTCAGGCTCTGTAACATTTTGTTTGGGCAGAGCTTCCTGCTCGACAATTTCAACTGATGCTTCTGCCTTAACAGGAGTATTTTGAATTTTCTTTTCGATGGTATATGTGTTTACTTCTGTTTTATTTGCTAATTGTTCGTTGTTCTTGCTTTTGTTTTCAATAGTTGTATTGATATTTAGGGTTGCAGTGTCAGCAGTAGGTGCAGTAAGCTCTTTTGTTTCTTGAGTTAATTGCTCCTGCATTTGTGACGAATAATCTTTATACACATTTGCGCCAAACGCTACTGCACATATTAATGCAGCAGATACTGCAATATTAACATATGGGCGTATAATAAAGCGTTTTGAAGTGTTGTTTGCTGCTTCTTCGGCAAGCCTCATATGCAGCTTAGAAGAAAAGTCAGCAGGTGGTGTTTGCATACCTGTTTCTGAAATATCTGTTATAAGTAATTTAAAAGCTTCGAATGATTCTTTGCAATCACAGCATTCGTTTATATGTTCTTCAAAAAA
>JAZNGX010000116.1:0-20698 GCA_045576675.1 Clostridia bacterium
GTTAATGGCAGCATAAAAATATACACCCCACAAAAACTGTGGAGTGCATATCATAAAATTTTTGTTATTTACACTGTCTACTTGACAGGGCGGGGTTCAAAAAGCTATACACTTTGTTTCAGCCCTTATATTTTTTAGTTTCTCTTTTCAATACCTAAATATTTATAAGCAACCTCTGTTGCAACTCTGCCTCTGGGAGTTCTGTTTATAAATCCACGCTGCAACAAAAACGGCTCGTACACATCCTCTAAAGTATTAGAATCCTCACCAAGCATAGCGGCTAAGGTTTCAAGACCGACAGGACCTCCGCTGAAAGTATTTATAATAGATGTAAGAATACCTTTGTCAATTTTATCAAGACCTGTTGCATCAATTTCAAGCATATTAAGTGCGTGGTCAGCAACCTCTTTGGTAATAACGCCATCAGCTTTAATCTGTGCATAGTCGCGCACACGGCGTAACAGCCTGTTTGCAATACGCGGTGTACCTCGTGAACGTGATGCTATTTCAAATACACCCTGCTCCTCCATCTTGATTCCAAGTATTCCTGCGGAACGCTTTACAATCTGGCAAAGCTCTTCATCAGAATACATTTCAAGCCTTAGCATAACACCAAATCTGTCACGAAGCGGTGCTGAAAGCTGACCTGCTCTTGTTGTTGCACCGATTAGCGTAAACTTCGGCAAATCAAGACGGATTGAACGTGCCGACGGACCCTGACCAACAATAATATCCAATGCACCATCCTCCATTGCAGGATACAAAACCTCCTCAACAGAACGGTTAAGCCTATGGATTTCATCAATAAACAATATATCATTTTCAGAAAGATTGGTTAAAAGAGCAGCCAAATCGCCTTGTTTTTCTATAGCAGGGCCACTTGTTACACGAAGATTAACACCCATTTCGTTTGCAATAACGCCCGCAAGAGTTGTTTTACCAAGTCCGGGAGGACCATACAAAAGGCAGTGGTCTAAAGCCTCGTGTCTTAGCTTTGCAGCCTTTATAAATATTTCAAGATTCTCCTTTGCACTAGTCTGCCCTACGTATTCGTCAATAGTACGTGGTCTAAGACTTAATTCAAAAGCACCTTCTTCTGAAATATTTTTTGTTGAAACAATTCTTTCTTCACTCATATTATTTCCATAGCCTTCCTGCCCACAAATAATAATTAAAATTCATACGCTTCTTCTCGCGGGCAGATAAGGCGTATGATGGAAATTATGCACATTGCCGTTTCGTGCCTTGCAGGCACGAATGTTCGGCGGTGCTATAAATTCCGCCGGAGGCTTAACGTGATTTTTTTCACGTTAACACCTACTTAAGTAATTTCGCTTTTGCAAGAATTTTTTCCAAAGCATCACCCTTTGGCAGCATTTTTATATCTTCACGTTTTATTGTGCCTGTAACAAAAATAAGTATTGCATAAATCACAACGCCGATACCTATAGAAAGCACAACAGATATTGTATTGCCAAAGCCGGTTTTATAGCATAAATCATAGAATATCTTTACTGCAACACCCATAATGCCTGCCGTCAATAGTGGTTTTACAATAAATTCTGAAGCCTTGAATTTATATCCTGTTACTCTTATTAACCAGAAAATGTTCAATGCTACAATTACAAAATAGCATATCATTGTACCTATAGGTGCACCATCGATATTATACTTTGGATTACCAACAAGAGTATAGTTTACTGCAATCTTAGCAATACCGCCCACAAGCATATTAATCATAGGTATTGACGGCTTTCCATAAGCCTGCAAAATTGCACCTGTTACAGATACAAGCGACACAAAAACTATTGCAGGACCAAGCTTTTCCAAAAGAGTATATGCAAGACCATTATTATAAAGCAACGAAAGCACAGGATGTGCAAGCACAAATAAACCCACTCCGCAAGGAACTGCAAGCAACACTGTAATTCTCAAAGCACTTTTGGTAACAGTTTCACTCTGAATCTTATCTTTAGTTGCAATTGCCGCAGAAATTGCAGGCACAACACTCATCGCAATCGCCGCAACTATAGTAAGCGGCAGATTAAAAAGAGGTATTGCATATCCGTTATATAAGCCATACAACGCTGTTGCAAGTTTTTCCCCTATAGCTCCGCTTTCTGTAAAGGCAGCGTCAACTTTTTCCACAATTCCGCCATATCTTACCATAAATTCCTGTGTAACCTGAGTTATAGATTGCAAGCGTTTGGTTATTGTTGCAGCATCTATAAGTGTAGTAATACTTGAAACAGAAGCACCGATTGTTATCGGTACAGCAATTTTTATTATTTCTTTTGCAATACTGCGTTTTGAACGCATTTTTTCATCAGACATTTCTTTGTTATGCCTTTTGTATATAAAAATAATCATCAAAGCTGCCGCACCAAGCACTGTACCGGCAGTAACGCCCAAAATTGCACCTGTTGCTGACATCGCTACACTTGTGCCCATAAATGCATAAGCCAATGCATACCCGACAATCAGCTTACCAAGAGCCTCAACAACCTCGGATATCGCAGTGGGATACATATTCTGATGCCCCTGAAAATAACCTCTTAAAGCCGACATAACAGAAACAAAAAACACTGCAGGAGCAATCGCTTTAATAACATATACTGTGTCAGACACCTCAAGAAATGCTGCAAATGCAGGTGCACCGAAATATATTACCGCTGTGCCGAATATACCAACACACAGAAGCATAACAAGCGAAACGTTAAACACTCTGTCTGCCTCTTTATATTTACCAAGGGCAACACATTCCGAAACCATTTTCGAAATCGCAATAGGAAAGCCGGCTGTAGCAATAACAAATAATATAGTATAAACTGTGTACGCCGAACCGAAAAGTCCCATTCCCTCTTCATCAATAAGATAAGTAAGCGGTATCTTAAAGCCTGCACCAATTACCTTTACAAGAAGATTCGCACAAATCAAAACAAATGCACCCTGTAAAAAAGACTGCTTTTTCATTTTTGACAATCCAATCACGTCCTCTATACTTCTATATGAAAATTCTTTTCAATTAATTCGTAAAACTCCTGTCTTGTACACAAAATATTAATTGTATCAAGCAACGCCTTTGCAGACATATTTTTAGGCAGGTTCAAAATCACGCACAGCTGTTTTCTTAATTCACTGCTGTTTTCGCCACCAGAAAAACCAAGCTCAAACATTTCACTGTTTGTGATTTTATCATTATTATCTCTCGGCTTTGCCTGTAGCATCACCGCATTAACAAGGATTTCATCAGGTATGCCCTCAACACCGAGCAAGCCCTCTGCCCCTTTCTTTTCTTTACGCTTTTCCTTGCCCTCGATTTGTGGTATATATACGTTTTTAATATCCGCATCTCCCACAATTTCACGGATTTTGTTGCGTATTCGAAAGCCTGCTTTGTCAGAATCAGTCAGTAGAATTATACCGCGTTTTTTTGCCAGAGCCTTAAGCATTTGTGCTTTTTCTTTGTTTTTATATATTCTGAACCCATCAGTGGTGACGATTAAAGTATCAAAAAGCCGTGAAAGCTTTATTTTATCATACTTTCCTTCTACCACCAGTACCTCGTTAATTTTAATCATATCAGAAAAATGTAAGCTGATTGCTTTCCTGCATTCCGTCAAGCACGCCCTGCTCCTTCATTAATTCTATTACTGTTTTATTAACCTTGGATCTGATTCTCAAATCCTCGATTGATGTGAATTCGCCGTCCTGTCTTGCCTCAACAATAGATTTTGCTGCATTTGTGCCAAGGCCCGGCAATGCGTTAAGTGCAGGGCGGATGCCATTTTCTGTCATAATAAATTTTGTTGCATCTGATTCATACAAATCAATTTTCTCAAACTTAATACCTCTTGCATACATTTCACATACAAGCTCCAGAATCGTAAGAATATTCTTTTCTTTAACAGATGCATCACGACCTAATGCTTCAAGACGTTTTCTTTCATTAATGGCTGTTTCGGGATTACCCATAATCGAATAATCAAAATCATCTGCTCTTACAGTAAAATGAGCAGTGTAATATGCAACAGGCATATGCACCTTAAACCACGCTATTCTGAATGCCATTGTTACATAAGCAACAGCGTGTGCCTTCGGGAACATATATTTGATTTTCTGGCACGACTCAATATACCACTGCGGAACGTTGTTTTCGTTAAGAATATCAATTTCCTCAGGGGTTAAGCCTTTACCCTTTCTTACGTGCTCCATTATATCAAACGCACTTTTTGCAGGAACACCTGCATACATAAGATAAACCATAATATCGTCACGGCAGCAGATAGCCTCTTTCAGTGTTGTTATCCCACTTCTTATGAGGTCCTGTGCATTGTTTAGCCAAACGTCAGTTCCGTGTGACAGACCTGAAATTCGGCACAGCTCTGAAAAAGTTGTAGGCTGTGTATCAACAAGCATCTGACGAGTAAATGCAGTACCAAATTCGGGTACGCCAAATGTACCTACGGGGCTGCCAATTTGCTCAGGCGTAACACCCAATGCCTCAGTTCCTTTAAACAGGCTCATCGTTTCGGCATCATCAAGCATAATTGTTTTTGCATCCATTCCGGTTAAATCCTCAAGCATTCTTATCATCGTCGGGTCGTCGTGTCCCAGAATATCAAGCTTCAAAAGACGACCGCTTATTGAATGATAATCAAAATGTGTTGTAATAATTTCAGTATCCGTGTCATCAGCAGGATGCTGAACAGGGCAAAACTCGTGAATATCGTGTCCCTTAGGCAAAATCATAACACCGCCGGGATGCTGACCGGTTGTACGCCTTACACCTGCAACACCTGCAACAAGGCGGTCAATTTCTGCATTTGATGCAACAACACCTTTTTCGTCAAGGTACTTTTTAACAAAGCCGTATGCAGTCTTATCTGCAAGCGTGGCAATTGTTCCTGCACGGAAAACATGCCCTTCACCAAACAAGACCTCAGTATACTTATGAGCTCTCGGCTGATAGTCACCCGAGAAATTAAGGTCGATATCAGGCTCTTTGTCGCCTTCAAAACCCAAGAATGTTTCAAATGGAATATCGTGACCGTCCTTATACAGCTTTTCACCGCAATTTGGACATACCTTGTCAGGCATATCAACCCCGCATCCAAACGAGCCGTCAGTTATAAATTCGCTATACTGACACTTAGGACAAACATAATGGGGCGGCAGAGCATTAACCTCAGTAATATCGGATAAAAACGCAACAAATGACGAGCCAACGGAGCCTCGCGAACCAACAAGATATCCATCTGCATTACTCTTTGTAACAAGTCTTTGAGCTATTAAATACATAACGGAAAAACCGTATGTTATAATTGAATGTAATTCCTTGTCCATTCGTTGCTGAACAATCTCCGGCAGATTTTCGCCATAAATACGTTTAGCCTTGTTTATACTCATTTCCTTTATCTCGTCCGGAGCATTTGGCCATACAGGCGGGAATGTTCCATCGGGAACGGGGATGATTTTCTCGCACATATCCGCAATTTTGTTGGTGTTTGTAACAACAATTTCATAAGCCTTTTCAGGCGGCAGATATGAAAATTCTTTAAGCATCTCATCTGTTGTTCTGTAATAAAGCGGTGCCTGATCATCTGCATCACTGTAACCCTGACCCTTTTGCAGAATAGCTCGGTAAATAGCGTGATTCGGTTCTAAATAATGCACGTCACATGTTGCAACAACAGGCTTGTGATAATAATCACCAAGAGATATAATACGTTTATTTATATCAATAAGCTCCTGCTGAGTTTTAACAATGTCTTTTCTTAGCATAAACTCATTATTGCCAAGAGGCTGTACCTCAAAATAGTCAAAGAAACGTGCAATACGTGCAATTTCCTTGTTATCCTTTTTATGAAGTATAGCACGGTATAACTCACCCTGCTCACAGGCAGAGCCGATAATAAGTCCATCATAGTGCTTTAAATACAATGCCTTTGACACTCTCGGACGCTTGAAGAAATACTGCAGATGTGCCGCAGATACTATTTTATATAAATTTTTAAGACCTGTGTAATTCTTTGCAAAAACGACAGCGTGGCTGTAGCTTTTCTTTTTCGGGTCCTTATCCTCGTCAAATGCGATGTTTATATCTTCAACGCTTGTAACTTCCATTTCTGCAAGTCTTTTTGCAAATTCAAGATAAATTGCCGCAGTTGTTTCGGCATCGTTTACTGCTCTGTGATGTCCCTCAAGCGGAATGTTAAGCTCCTTTGCAACAACATCAAGCTTGTGTTTGGGTAAATCGGGCAAAAACGCTCTTGCAAGCTCAACAGTATCAATATACGTTGGTGAAAAATCTGTTATACCAAGTCTTTCAGCACACGCCTTTACAAACCCGATATCAAATCCTGCATTGTGTGCAACAAGCACAGCATCACCGCAGAATTCCAGAAACTTAGGCAAAACAACATCAATCGTTTCGCTATCACGCACCATACTGTCGTCAATACCTGTAAGCTGTGTAATCTTTGGCGGAATAGGCTTGCCGGGATTTACAAAGGTAGAAAATCTGTCTGTTATTTCACCGTTTGTTATCTTAACTGCGCCAAACTCAATGATTGTTTCTTCATCTTTATTAAGCCCTGTTGTTTCTGTGTCAAAAACAACAATATTCTCAGTAATATGCTGATTGTTTGCACCAAAAACGATAGAACGTCCAATATCAACAAGGTAAACTTCACAGCCGTAAAGTATCTTCAAATCAGCCTTTTTGGGCATTTCACTGACCATAAACGGGAACGCCTGAACAACACCGTGGTCAGTAACCGCAACAGTTTTATGCCCCCACTTTACGCATTTTTCAAGAAGCTCTTTGATTTTAACAGTAGAGTCCATATTACTCATTTGAGTATGCAGATGAAGCTCAACACGCTTAACCTCCGCATCATCGGTACGCTCTACCTTTACAGCTTCGTTTATATCATAAACAGACAATACCACCTCACGGGCATATTTATCGTATGCGGCATTGCCCCTGATTCTCATATACAAACCTTTTTTAAGACGGTCAATAACACTTTCGTAAACCGCCCTGTTATCAATAAAAATTTTGCACGCAATTGAATTTGTAAAATCAGTTACGTTAAATAATACTATAAATTTGTGGTCACGTGTTTCACGCACATCGGCAGATTTTGTGAACATCTCACCTTCAATTACTACATTGCCTGATAACTCAGTAATTTCATTTATCGGCATTATGGCACATTCTTTAATTTGTCTGCCATAAATTATCTTGCTGTTTTCTTTTTTCTGTTGCTTTGCAATTACAGCCTTGTTTTGCTCAAGCTGCTTTTCATAATCTTCAAGGCTGGCAATAGCTTCACTTTCGCTCACACCTGTTGCTTCAACTATAACATTTACGCCGAAAAATCTTTCAATTGTATTTTCAAGAGCTGCCTTAAAATCCTTTTCAATCAAAGGGCAGTTAAAGCTTATGCTTACCTTGTTGCCGTCCATAGTATATGTACCATTATGTAAAAACGCAGAAATCTCTGCATCTCTAATATAATCTGCAACAACAGGCAACATTTTTGTATTTAATTCAGCACCGTCAAATTCAGGTGTGATATTAACTGCATTTAATGAATATGCAGACTTAACCTTATCACAATAAGCAATAAGTGTACGGCTTTCAACAAATACTGCAAATTTTGCTTTAATAAATATTTCGCGCTTTTCTTTATAAACGTCAATTTTTTCTGTAACACCACTGTTTATAGTTTCATCAGAAACCTTTGAAAACAGTTCTCCTAAAGTTAACATTACATTTCTCCTATTTCTTCAAGTAAAACTTTTGTTATTTCATCTTCTGCAATTTTTCTTACTATTTCACCTTTTTTAAATAGCACAGCACAACCGTCTCCGCCTGCAATGCCAATATCGGCATCCTTTGCTTCACCAGGGCCGTTAACAACACATCCCATTACTGCCACTGTTATATTTTTATCGATGGTGGAAAGTGCTTTTTCAACCTCGTTTGCTATTTTCACCTGATTGATTCTGCAACGTCCGCATGACGGGCACGATACAAGATTAATGCCTTCGTTTCGTATTCCCAACGCCTTTAAAAGTGCAATTCCGGCTCTTGGCTCTTCAACAGGGTCAGCAGTAAGTGATACACGGATTGTATCACCAATGCCGTCAAGCAAAAGCGAGCCTATTCCGGCTGCCGATTTTATTATACCACTATACATTGTCCCTGCTTCTGTTACACCAAGATGAAGGGGATAATCAGTCATTTCACTGATTAATCTATACGCTTCCACTGTCTTTTTCACATCAGATGCTTTAAGTGATAATGCAATATCATCAAAATCAAATTTGTTTAACATTCTTACATTTTCTATTGCACTTTCGACCATAGCCTTTGCAGTTCTGCCATATTTTTTTTCGGTTTCCTTGTTGATTGAACCAAGATTAACCCCTATTCTTATAGGAATATTCATTTGGCGGCACTTATCCGCAACCGCTTTTACGTTTTCATCACTGCCGATATTTCCCGGATTTATGCGTATTTTTGCGGCACCATTATCAGCACAAATAAGAGCAAGCTTATGGTCAAAATGAATGTCTGCAACTATTGGAACAGGTGATTTTTCGCATATCTTATCAAAGCTTAGTGCTGCTTTTTCATCAGGCACTGCAAGACGGACAATATCGCAACCTGCATCCGCAAGCTTTTGAATCTGTTCTGTTACCAAAGGTATATCAGACGTGCTTACATTGCACATACTTTGAACACTTATTCTGTTGCCGCCGCCGATTTTTATTCCACCAACATTTATTACTTTTGTTGTTTTCATTTTAATTACCTCTTAAAAATTCGCAAAATATCATTTCCCGTGGCAAAAAGCATTAGTGCAAAAAGAAGAATCAGTCCGATAAAATGCACTATTCCCTCTTTTTCAGGTGGTATCTCTTTTCTGATAATTGCACTTACTATTACAAAAAATATTCTTCCGCCATCAAGAGCAGGAATTGGCAACAAATTAAATACACCTAAATTAATTGTTATAAACGCAATCAAATCAAGCAAGGGAACAGCAGTTTTATGCTCCTGAGATGTCTGAGCCGCATTGCCTATTTCGCTTACAATTCCTGCAGGCCCAGACAGGTTATTTAAGCCCACCTTGCCTGTTATAAGATCACCAAATGATTTAAGTATCAGCTTTGAGTAATAAAGCGTGTTTCTGTAAGCATAAAAGAACCTGTCACCAACACCAAGCGTTTTGTATGCACATTCAATGCCTACCAGCAATCTTCCGCTTTCGTCAGCCTTTGGCACAATTACTGCTTCAAATTTTTCGTTGCCACGTTTAACCAAAAGTTCAACCTCACCGTCAGTTTCGGCGAGCTCTACACTAAGTTCAACATTAGTATAAACTCTTTTTCCGTTAACCTCAAAAATTTCATCACCAGCCTGAAGCACCTCTGCCGCAGGATATCCGTCCATTACCTTATCAACAACAGGAACACGTATCCCTGCAGTCTGGAACATAATAATAACAAGCACAAGATAGCCTGTTATTATATTCATAATCGCACCGGCTGCAAGAATAATAATCTTTTGCCACTTTTTTCTTGTGTTAAACGAGCCTTCTTCAACAGAATCGCTGTCCTCACCCTCCATTTTGCAATAACCGCCTACCGGTATTGCTCTGATGGAATACAAGGTTTCACGTCCCTGCTTTTTAAAAATTGCAGGCCCCATACCTATAGCAAACTCATGAACCGTTACGCCACATAATTTGGCGGTTATAAAATGTCCAAATTCGTGAGCTGTTATAAGCAGACAAAACACCAATATTGCAATAATAATTGTTAACATACAATCTCCTTTAGCTTTTCCCTGATTTCTTTGTCAGTATATATTATATCTTCAATATTTGGATTTAATGTATTTTTATGGTTTAAAACCACATTTTCAACAATTTCACCAATCTGAAGAAACTTTATTTTTCCTTTTAAAAACAAGTCAACTGCCACTTCGTTTGCCGCATTAAGTGCCGCAGGCATAGTACCACCTGATTTTCCAGCCTCTACAGCTAATTTAAGACACGAAAAAGTATCATAATCAGGCTTCTCAAAGGTAAGCTTGCCAATTTCGGTCAAATCAAGACTTTCTGTGCACGACGCAACACGCTCAGGATAACAAAGTGCGTAATGTATCGGCAGCTTCATATCAGGAAGTGAAAGCTGTGCAACAATACTGTTGTCATTAAACTCTACCATTGAATGAACAATGCTTTGTCTGTGAACAACAACATCAATGCTGTCATAATCCACATCAAAAAGATAGTGAGCCTCTATTATTTCCAAACCCTTGTTCATAAGAGTAGCACTGTCTATGGTTATTTTTTGTCCCATATCCCAATTGGGATGATTAAGAGCCTCTTTAACAGTAACGTCCTTTAGCTGTTCTCTTGTTTTACCATACTGCGAGCCACCTGATGCAGTAATTATAATACGTTTTAAATCAGATTTTTTATGACTTCCTATACATTGAAAAATTGCACTGTGTTCGCTGTCCACAGGCAATATGCTTACGTTATTTTTTTTTGCGGCAGCAATAACAATATCCCCTGCCGTAACAAGGGTTTCCTTGTTGGCAAGGGCAATATTTACTCCGTTATTGATTGCAGCCATTGTAGGTACAAGACCTGCAATACCCACAATTGACGTAACAACTGTATCAGCTCCGCTTGAAGCTGCAACAGCACACAAGCCTTCTGTACCACTTAAAACCATGGTATTTGTATCCGCAACAGCAATTTTTAACTGTTGTGCCTTTTTGCTGTCAGCTACTGCAGCAATTTGCGGCTTGTATTTTCTTATTTGCTTTTCTAAAAGTTCAATGTTTCCGTTGGCACTAAGAGCAGTAACCTCTATGTTACCAAGGCTGTCAACAACCTCAAGTGTTTGAGTGCCAATGGAACCCGTACTTCCCAAAACAGAAATTTTTCTCATCATTATACCTCTATATTACGGGGAAAAACATCAGTAAATAATATACTGCAGGTGCTGCAAACAGCACGCCGTCAAATCTGTCCATTATTCCACCGTGACCCGGCAATACTTTACCATAATCCTTTATGCTATACTGTCGTTTTACTGCAGATGCTGCAAGATCACCAATCTGTGATACAACAGATCCTATTATAGCAATTATAATTGCATTTGCCCGATTGGCTTCAAATCCCCAGATACTGTCAAGAAGCATACAATAAACAAGCATTCCCACTATAGCACCAACAAGGCCGCCAAACGCTCCTTCAATTGTTTTTTTCGGGCTTAGCTTTGGTGCAAACTTGTGCTTGCCTATAAATTTACCCACAAAATATGCAAAGGTATCTGTAAGGAATGAAATAACCAAAACCATCCATACTCCAAAGCGACCTGTTTCGCCACCTCTGATCAGAGAAAGATGACCGAACAATACGCCAACAAACATAGTTGCCATAAACGCTTTTGATATATGCTTGTATCCAATTCCTTCAACCTTTGTCATAAACAACATAAACAACAGGAATAAATACACACTTACAAGTGGCTGTATAAGTGGCTTGTTATATGCAACAGAAAAAATGTAAACCACAACCGCCATAACTCCAAATGCGTTTATCGACTTGAATCTTCCAACACCAACGGCACGAAACATCTCGCACACTGCAATGGCTGATATCGTTGCCATAAACAAATTAAATGTGAATGTACTTAAATACAAAACTAAAACCAAAAATGCCAATCCTATAATTCCGGTAATAATTCTCTTTTTCATAACTGCACCTCTTATCATACTCCGCCAAAGCGTCTGTTTCTGTTCTGAAAATCCAAAATAGCTCTGTCCAGATGCTTTGTTGTAAAATCAGGCCACAAAACATTGTCAAACCAGAATTCTGCATAGGCAGACTGCCACATAAGAAAATTTGACAATCTGTATTCACCGCTGGGCCTTATAATCAAATCCACATCAGTTAAAGCGGGGTCGTATAAATAGCTTTCCAAAACATCCTTGGTGATATTGGTATGTCCGTCTGCCACAGCACTGTTAACAGCGTGCAATATTTCATCACGTCCACCATAATTCAGTGCAAGATTTAATATAACCCCCGTATTATTTTCAGTGAATTTTTCAGTATTGATAATTTCTTCCTTTATTTTGTCAGATAACGGCGTTCTGTCACCCAACACCCTTATAACCGCATTTTTACCACCAAGGTCACGCTCTGCGTTTGAAAGGTATTCTGACAAAAGGGACATAAGACTGTCCACTTCCTCCTTCGGCCGTTTCCAGTTTTCGGTCGAAAAAGCATAAGCAGTAACAGTCTTTATACCGATTTCATCGCAATATGTCACTATTTTCCTTAAGGTTTCGGCACCTGCACGATGCCCAACACTTCTAGGCAAGCCTCTCTTTTTTGCCCATATTCCGTTACCATCCATTATTATACCGATATGCTTCGGCATTCTTTCAGGGTCAATAACAGAATTCTTTCTATTTTTAAAAAACATATCAAACCTCTAATATTTCTTTTTCTTTCTTTGAGGTTATTGCTTCAATTTCAGCAATTTTCTTGTCTGTAAGCTTCTGTGCATCGTCCTCAGCTGCTTTAACATCGTCCTCTGTCATTGTCTTGTTTTTAAGCTCTTTCTTCAAAAAGTCCATTGCTTCACGACGGATATTGCGGATATTAACCTTTGCATCCTCGCTTTTTTTATGAATACTTTTTGCAATTTCCTTTCTGCGTTCCTCGGTAAGCGGAGGGAAATTAAGACGGATAAGTTTACCGTCATTCTGAGGATTGATACCGATATCAGATTTATTAATTGCCTTTTCTATTTCACTCAAAACACTTGCATCCCATGGCTGAATTGTAATCATCTGTGGCTCGGGAACTGCAATTGTTCCAATCTGTGCAAGGGGAGTGGGTGTTCCGTAATATTCCACTCTGATTTTATCAAGCACAGCAGGATTTGCTCTGCCCGCACGGATTGAATTAATATCATTATGATAGAAATTTATTGCCTTATCCATTTTTTCTTCGTAAACTTTCAACAGCTGATTCATATATTCGTCCTCCTATAATTTTGTCATTATATATTATTTTAACATTTAAAATCAACTTTGTCTATATTTTTTGTGTAAATTATTGATTTAGAAACAATTATATGCTAAAATTTTTGCGAGGTGTTAAAATGAAAATCGTAATTTTAGACGGATATACAACCAATCCGGGTGATTTAAGCTGGGAAAGAATCCAAAAATTCGGTGAGCTTGTTGTGTATGACAGAACCCAGAAAGAAGATGTTGCAAAGCGTATCGGAGATGCAGATATAGTTATAACCAATAAAGCACTTGTAACAAAAGAGGTTATGGACTGCTGCAAAAGCATAAAGCTTATTACAACACTGGCAACAGGCTATAACGCAATAGATATTGAATATGCCAAAAACCTCGGTATACCTGTTTCAAACGTACCGGGCTACAGCACTGATTCTGTTGCACAGCTTGTTTTTGCATTTATACTGCATTGCTTTAATAAGGTATATGAGCTTAACGATTCTGTCAAAAATGGCGGTTGGTGCAATTCAGAAGATTTTTCATATCAGGTAAGTCAGCTTACTGCATTAAAAGGCAAAACAATAGGTGTTGTTGGCTACGGCTCAATCGGGCAGGCGGTTGCACAAATTGCTGATGCATTTAAAATGAATGTGCTTTACTGCAACAGCAGAAAAACTCCGGTTGAAGGCTCAAAGCACACATATGCCGAGCTTGATACACTGCTGTCACAAAGCGATATAATTACTTTACACTGCCCATTAAATGATGCAACAAAAAATCTTATAAACAAATCAAGCATTGAAAAAATGAAGGATGGTTGTCTTTTGATTAATACATCACGCGGTCCTGTAATTAACGAGGCAGACCTTGCCGCAGCATTGAATAACAACAAGCTTTTTGCCGCAGTTGATGTTGTTTCTGTTGAACCAATGCTGCCTGACAATCCGCTATTAAAAGCGAAAAACTGTATTATAACGCCTCACATAGGCTGGGCACCAAAATCTATCAGAGAAGACCTTATAAAAATAGTGGAACAAAACATACAATCATTTTTAAACGGAAACCCAACAAATGTGGTAAACGGACTATAAAATCAAAGCTGTGAGTAAGTACCTCACAGCTTTGATTTTTTTGCAAAAGGATATATAAGGATAATAGAAACAACCGATATAACCGCCCATGAAACAAACATAGGCATATAGCCTGACGTTTTTATCACAAAGCCGTATGCAAACGAGCCTACTCCTGCACCAAAATATGTTGCAAAATCCATTATTCCGCTTACAGATGAAACATTGTTTGTTTTTATGTAATGCATAGGATAAATGGTAAGCATCGTTGTGTTGATAATTGATGTTGCCGCATAAATAAAGCTTAATGCAAATGCTGCCACAACAGGTGTTATATTGCCGAACAGCATAACTACAGACGAAACAACACATATTACAAAGCCAACAACCGAAACCTTGTGCTCCTGTTCTTTGCACAGCTTATAAAAAATCGGATACATAAGCCTTCCTGCAAGTCCTATTACAGGAATAAACAATACAAACAACGCAGAGCTTGCAAGGTCAATAGCAAATCTATCCACAAAATAAACAGTCATCCAAAGACTTACATTGTCCTTCATAACTCCGTGAAGTGCAGCAGGAACAAGCAATCTGCGGATATCTCCCTCAGCCAGCAGCGAAGCAAATGAAATATGTGCCTTTTGCTCCTGCTCAGTTTTGATTTTTCTTATAGCGATAACAACGCGGGTACTCATTATCAAAGTAAAGCAGCCTGGAATTACAAATGCAAAATTAAGTCCGATTTTTTCGATAATATATGTTGTGGCAATAATAGCCGCAATGTTACCTGTGGCAACCGACGTAACCATATACGAAGCCATTTTTTTCGCTTTTTTTTCATCGTAAATTGCTGAAACAACTTTTAAAACAGAACTCCAAAGCATAGACTGAGCAAAAGCATTAGTCATCCATAACAGTGTCATTGCAACAAAAGGCGGAAACAAGCCTGCAAGTATATTGCTGACACCTGCAAGAGCCAAGCCCACTGATATCATAACCCACGGTTGCTGTCTGTCACCAACACCACCGTTTATAAAACGCCCGAAGGCATATATAACGGAAAACAAGCTGCCCATTATACCAATCTGTGCACTGTCTAAAACTCCCGTTTCAACAAGCCCGGGAGACGCCATCGACAAATTGATTCTTGTAACGTAAATTGAAGTATATGCCAAATAGCATATTATAAAAATCATTAAGCTTTTTTTATTTTTCATTTTATTACCGCCTTATTGTATTTACTAATTTATGCACTTCTTCAGCTCGTTTTCTTGTTTCATCATATTTTTTTGCAGATAACGTTATTGCTATAGCATCAAGTATGCTTATATGAGCAAGCCTTGCCGAAACCGCCTCAACAGGATAGTTTATTTCGTCACAATACGCAATTAATGGATAATCAACACTGCCTGCAATTTCACTGTCTGCAAAGGTGGTAAGGCAAACAGTTAAAGCACCCTTATCCCTGGCAAGTGAAACCGCATCCAACGTTGCCACTGTGCGTCCGCTGTGTGATATACCTATCGCAACATCATCCTTTGTAATGTTAAGCGTTGAAATTTTCATCGTAGGCACATCGGTATAACAAAACGCATTTAACCCAAGCAGCATCAGTCTGTATTGAAAATCCTGCACTATTGCTGCAGACGTACCCACTCCATATACATACACAGACCTTGCCTTTGCCAGTGCATCTATTACTTTTGCAAATGTTGCACGGTCAATATTTTCTGCAGTATCGTGCAAGGTTTTTATGTTGGCAGCAAATACCTTATCGAGTATCCTGCCCGCATTGTCATTTTCATCAATATAAGGCGTATAATTCAGTTGCTTATTTTTAGAAAGCTCCATAGCAAGACTTAATTTAAAATCATTAAAGCCTTCAAAACCAACTGCCTTGCAAAAACGCACCACAGCAGACTTTGCGGCTCCCGAACCATTTGCAACATCTGCAACAGAGCCCCTTAAAGCCTCTTCTGAATTAGCAATAATATAATCTGCTATTTTCTTTTCAACTTTTGTTAAACTGTTGTAATTTGTTTTTATAGCTATCATAATATATCACCGCATAAACAGAATAACGTTCCAAAATTACGATTGATTTTGGAACGTTATTACTATAACATATAATTATTCAACTGTCAATATTATTCTGTATAAAAAGTATAATGATACCAATTGTCGAGCATATTGTACTCTGCCCACGAAAGCTCCCAGCCAAATATATCGCAGAAAACGGCACTGTTAACATATGAAATGCCATCCTCTTCAATCACGGTACCCATAAAATGCTCAATTTCGTCTGCATAAACCTTGTTTGAACCAACTGTAAGCTTCAGCTGTTTAAACGTCGGGAAATATTCACATTCAGCGGTAATTACACCATTGTTATAGCTTATTGCAACAGTTTCACCGTAAGCTGCATCCAGCGTCTGACGAAGCGGAACGTAAAGATTCCCATCAATCATCATAAGCTTGCTGCAACTTTCGCTAACATAATAGTTTGGATAAGTTACCTCGGGCAAATACTCGTATTCCTGCTCAGCCATTTCATATTCAGGTATAAAGTCTGACATTTCAATGGTATTTTCAGCAGTCAGTTTCGGGAATGTAACCTTGGTACTTCCAACCTTTGAAATTTCTGATTTCGCTGTAATTGTAAAATCAAGCAATCCGTTTGAGCTATAAGCCCATTCTTCACCTGTTGCAGCTTTATAAATCTCTGAAATGTCAACCGAGATATCAATACTTTCTTCTGCCTTTGTTATCTTGCCGTTTCTTGTGGTGTATGTGCAAACAAATCCGTTTTCGCCAAGCAGTTTCCATCCTTTAACAGAAGGTAAGTATTCCAATGGGTTATAGATTCCGCCAACTATTCCTATTGATTTGTATATTTCTTCTGATTTTTCATAAACACAACTTAAAACTTCATCAAGATATGATGTGAAGCTTTCATTATCAAATTTAATCGTATATCTGCTTCCCGATTTTTCAATATCTGCATATTTAACCAATATACCCATTGTTTGTTTTGTTATATCAGATATATACTCTTTATTGTAAAACGCTTTAATCATTTCTGCGACTTCAACACTGTCCAAAAGATTCATTTTAAAATATTTATTCATTATCGGAAGTGAATAGATATATTCCATTACAGGCTGTTCTGCAGAAAAATCAACATTCATCCACATACCCATTTTTGAATTGACACCAATGTTCAGGTTAGTATTTACATCTACATTCTGTACGCTGTCTAATGTCAAGCCCACCTTCATTTTTTTATAATCGTCGCTTATGTCAGCCTGAACAGTGGCTTTGCCATCATATGACAACAGTGTCTTTAACAAAGAATTCAAATCAACAAAAGCTTCGATTTCTTCAGGACTCTCAAGCTCTTCCAGAAGTGCCACAATGCTCTCACTGCTGTCAAAAGTAATTGATATACTTGAAGTTGTAGTCGCATTTGTAACAGGCTTTGTTAAAAACTCAGGGACATCTGCAAAAACGCACACTGTCATAATTAACATTGCCAGAATTAGTGATATTGCTTTTTTCATTTTTATTCCCCCTTTGTTACTTATATACTATCATATATTTTACCATAAGTAAATAGTTTTCAAAAAAGTAAAGCAGATGCGTTAACATCTGCTTATAACTCTTATTTTATTTTTGGTAAGCTTGCTGCTGCAACAGACTGACCTACTCTTCTTGCTTTTTCATCAGGAATGTGAAGTTCAATCTTGTTATATAGCTCAGGGAACTCTTCTTCAAGCACCTTGTTTGCCTGTGATAAAAGAATTGTTCCGCCCTTACCGCTTGTTACTCTGCCCATAATAAGCACGTGCTTAATATCATAAAACATTGAATAATAAGCAATTGTATAACCAAAGTATGTACCCATTGTTTCATATATATCTGCGGCACGGCTGTCATCCTGCTCCATTAATCCCTGAACAACCTTAAGCTTTTCTGCAGGAGAAAGCGACTCATCAAGCTCTATTCCTGCCTTTGGTGCAAGCTTTATAACAGCGTCCTGTGAAAAATACTTAACACCGCAACCATAATCGCCGCTCCATTCGTCAACCATTGCACCCTTGTTAAAGTCTACAGGTACAAATGCAAGCTCATTAAGCCAGCCTGTAATATTACCATCCTTGTCAACATAGCCTGCAGCTTCGCTTGTTCCCATTGCAACGCCAAGAACATTGTTGTCCTCAAGGCTCATTGCGCCTGCAAGAGCAGTAACGTCACCGTCATTTGCAACCTCAACCGGTACATCACCGATTTCCTTTGCAACATCAAGATACATAGTTTTAACGTGCTTTTCAAAATCCTCGTCTGACACCTTTAAAAACAATGATGCAACCATTATTTTGTTGTCTATATAAACACCGGCTGATGAAACACCAATAGCATCAACTCTCGGCATATGTGATGCTGCGGTCTTCATTGCATTCAAAATTCCCTCGTAATGATATTTCGGGTCACTCTGAAGCTTCGGGAACCATACAACCTCTTCTGAAAAAACAGTTTCGCCGTTAACAACAGCAGATACCTTGCGGTCACTTCCACCTGCATCAAAGCCGATTCTGCAGCCATCAAGATGACGGCCTACGGGTGATGAAACATCATTTTCCTTTGGTGCATCAGCTAAGTTTTCAACATAAATTACTTCAAAAGGTTTTTCATAAACACGAGCCATAAAATTAAAATCAAATTCTCTTGCACCGCCAACTCTGTAATCATCGGCAATACGCTCGTAAATATTTTTTGAGCCCGCAATATAAACCTTATAACCACCTTTTGCCCACAATAAGGTTTTTATAATTCTTTCGGCAATTTCGTAATTTTCTTCATCGTGACCTGTGTTTTCCTTAAAAACATCAAGCTTGTAAACTGCAACAAGTCCGTTATTTCTTTCAACTGAAATAATAACCTCCTGTGAGTCTGCTTTTTCAACAGCAGCCTTAAAGTCGTTTACAACCTTTACCATTGGCATAAATTCCGGTTCAAGCTTTGCTATCATATTCATTCTCCTTTATATCTTATTTCTCCGCCAAGTATAGTCATAGCTACGTTAAGCTTTTCATCAGCAATCATAAAATCTGCACGTTTGCCAACTTCAATTGAGCCGATTTCCTTGTCCTCACCCAAAGCCACTGCAGGATTTAATGATGCACAGGCAACTGCCTCGTATAATTCAAGATCAGAATTTTCGTATAAGTTGCGTACTGCCTCGTTAAGCTTTAGCACACTGCCTGCAATTGTTCCGTCAGGCATAAGGCATTTTATACCTTCCTTATGTACAGGCTGACCGCCAAGCGTATAATCACCGTCAGGCATACCACCTGCTCTTATACAATCTGTGATAAGGCATAGCTTATCGCCCTTGATTTTTGCAATAAGTCCGAAAAGTCCTTTGTTAACGTGGAAGGTATCTGCAATAAGCTCTGTGCTTACATTATCAGCAGCAAGTGCCGCACCTACAACGCCGGGGCTTCTGTGTGACAAAGCTGTCATAGCATTAAAAAGATGAGTAGTGTGTCTTACGCCTTTTTGTATGCCAAAATTTGCCTCGTCAAAGCTTGCATCGGTATGACCCATTGAAACAAGAACATCGGTATCTTTTGTAACCTTTTCGATACACTCCAATGCACCGTCAACTTCAGGTGCAACAGTAAAAAGTTTAACAATATCCGAATGTTTTTTAATAAAATCAGCATCAGGCCTTAGTATATGCTCTTCAGCCTGAGCACCTTTTTTTGCTGAGTTTATAAACGGCCCCTCGCTGTTAACTCCAAGAATTCTCGCACCGTAGTATTTACCGCTGTTTTTTATTTTTCTGACACTGTCAAACGCCGCTTCAATTTCAGCCTTTGAAACTGTCATAGTTGTCGGACACCAGGCAGTAACTCCGTTTTGAATAATACCCTCTGCCATAAGCTCAATGCCTTCGCAGTCACCGTCAGATACATCTGCACCAAGATAGCCGTGAATATGCATATCAACAAGACCGGGTGATACATATTTTCCTTTAGCATCAATAACCTCATAATCAGATAAATTTATTTCATCAATTGCTGCTATTTTTTCGATTTTTTCATCAAAAATGACAGCCAGATTTTCAGCAATTCCATCTTTTAAAATAACCTTGCCGTTAATAATACACTTCATATCTTATCCCCCTTTTTGTCTTATATTTTGATAATATCACAGCATATCAGTTAACGCAACCACCGTGACCAATAGTACAACAATTACGTCATTTTGTGCAACAATGCAAAAAGCTATCCCGACGGATAGCTTCAAACTGTCGAAAAAGTCGGTTAACCGCAAGCATTTTTAATATTTTTATATTTGTTGGGTGTGACATATTCGATACACTACCCAAGTAATAGTAATATAAAAAAAACAATTAGCATCAAAAACCGCTGAAACTTTTAGTTTTCAGCGGTTTTATGCTTGCTTTCGTCCAACGCAAGCTCTACCGTATACTCATACGCCTACGAGCTTGTGTTGAACAAATTCACCTTTCTTTTTCAACGTC
>JAZNGX010000117.1:0-29191 GCA_045576675.1 Clostridia bacterium
ACACTATTCTGATGTGGATTATTCTGCAGAATATGCAGGTGCAATAATGTCACTGCACGATGCAGGCATAGTATCAGGTAATGCTAACGGAAGCTTTTATCCTGAAAATGCAATTACTCCTATTGATGCGGCAGTAATCCTGACAAGAATATTAGGTTACGAGGTTATTGCAAAGCAGTACGGCGGCTATGAATCAGGCTACCTTGTTGCAGCAAATGAAATCGGACTTTTCAAAGGCGTTGGCAGTGACGGCACAACTCTTTCAATGTCAGATGCAGTAAGACTTGTGTTTAACTCACTTACTGCGGACATAATGGAAAACAAAAGCTATAATGGTATGACACGCTTTGAAATAACAGAGGGAACAAGCAGACTTTTAAAAACCTATGGTCTTAAATACACAAGCGGTGTTGTAGAGAAAAATGCATATACTTCTCTTTCAGCCGCAGAGGGTTATTCGAGAGATTATATCTCGGTAAACGGCGTAACATATTACGACCCCGAGGGCTTAGGTCAGAGCCTTTTAGGTTACAACGCTGATATATTATATGAAGAAGATGACAACGGCACATTAAATATCTTCCTTATATATGCATCAAAGAAAAATAATGTTACACGCATAGCGGCAGAGGATATATTTAAAACTCAGGGTCAGACCATTTATTATGAGGTTGATGGCGAAGAGCGTGACGTTGATATAAACTTCAATGCATCAATTATCTATAATGAGGTTGCGGATTTAACATCAAACGGTCTTGATTTTATTCCTCAGTATGGTGAGCTTGTTCTTGTTGATAACGACAATAACTATGAATACGACGTTGTGTTTGTAAAAGCATACCAGACATACGTTGCATTGGGTGTTGACGATGAAACAATCTTTGATATCAACAATAATATTTATGACTTGTCAAATATAGATGATGATAAAATCAATGTTTATAAAAATGGCAAGCCTGCAGCTTTAACAGATATTGTTGCAGATGATGTTATTTCACTTTGCTTCAGCAGAAACAATGAGTCTGTTGTGGTTTATGTGTCTGATGAAAAGGTTACAGGTATTTTAACTCAGTATTTTGATGATGAATATACAATTGGCGAAGCTGAGTATGTTGTAACACAAAGCTGTTTGGCAGATATGGTTGCAGGTTTGATAAAGCAGCCAAAGGTTGGCGATGAGGTTAAGGCTTACCTTGATTTCAGAGGTAACATCGCTTATTTTGAAGAAGAAAAGTTTGACGGTTATTATTATGGCTATGTTATGGCAATGGATGAGCCTCAGGCAGGTGCGTTGAAGGATACACTTCTTCGTGTTATGAATCACAACGGCGAAGTTGATGATTTGCTTTTAGAGGCTGATGTAACAGTTGACCTTAACACAACAAAAACAAGTGTAACAAACCTTATTAATAATTACTTAAAGCAGGGCGGAACGCTTGTAAATCAGCTTGTTAAATATAAGAAGAACAACAAAAATGAGCTTACAGATATTAACTTTGCAAAAACAACTGCACAAAGTGACAGCAGAATGTTAGAAGCATCTATTGCAATCGGCACAGCATTTTCTGCAGGTGATGCAGTAACAGTTTTAAGCAGCACGAGTATCAAGTACCGTCCTTCAGGCAGATGCTTTGACGGTTACGCACCGATTAATGCAGATACTGTAATTTTCAAGGTGCCAACAGAGCTTTCTGACAGACGTAACCCTGAAAAATATCAGGTTGGTAACTTCTCAATTCTTGCAAACGACCAGCATCAGGCATTCTGTGCGTATGATGCAAGTGAAGCAGGTGTTGTTAGTGCACTTGTGCTTGAGGGTGCAGCGGGAGGACAAATTAATCCCGAGCTTGCGATATGCGTTATAACCGATGTAAAAACATCACTTGACGAAAACGGCACTGAAGTGCTGACTGTTAAGTATTCTCAGGCAAACACTGCTAAAACAGCTGTTACTAAAGATAAAGTTTATTATTCTATAACCAGCTATTATCAGCTTATGGCAACCGATGCGGTTTCTCTTGATATCGGTGCAGGTGACGTTGTATTGCTTGAGCTTGACTCTGACGGTAAAATTATGAACCTGTTCAGAATTACAGATGCAAGTCTTGCTCCTGCACAGGATATGACAACAGGAGCTTCAAACCCATCATCACTTACATATAATGCATACAGAACCTTCTATGGTAAGGTGCTTGATATGAACGGCACAACATTCCAGGTTTCAACAGAGGATGGTGCTACAACAAATGTATATTCAACACATTACACAGGCACAAGATACACATATGTTGATTTAACAGCCAGAGAAGTAACCGCAGTTAAGGCAACAGCAGATTACTTAAACCGCTGCAGCAACAATAATAATTACAGAGTTCTTGCAAGGTCTGGTAACTCAGCTTTGTTAGACCTGATAATCTACAAGGTAAGATAGGAGGGGCTTTTGATAATGAAAAGAATATTAGCAATAACATTAATACTTGCAATGGCACTTTCTATGGTGACTGTATGCAGTGCGGCAGACTTATCTGCTAACCTTGTTGCACATTGGGATTTTGATGAAATCGTTGACGGAAAAGTTCTTGACGTTACAGGTAACGGCAACGACCTTACAATTCAGGATACAAATTATGAAGTTATAACAGGATTTACAGGCAGTGCAATCGACTTCCACACAAACGATAACGAAGGCGGTGTTGATAAGGGTGCTTACGCAGCGGCAAAGCATATGACAATGCTTCCCAGTGTTTTAGCACCACAGCTTAACGGAAAAGAGGGTATCACCGTTTCCTTCTGGATTAAAAGAGAGCTTATCGGTTCATCTGCAGCAAACGCAGTGTTCTGCTTATCACCTATTGGTGCAGCAATGAAGATTTCAGCAAACAGATATGGCTTTGTTACAGAAACACGTTCAATGTCAACTAATACTGCACAGACTCTTTCAGTAGGCAGATTTTACCCCATTGCGTCAAATGTAGACTGCAATCCGCAGATTGGTACTACAAACGGGCCTGATTCACATGGATGGATACACGTTGCAGTTGTAAATGACTATATTAATAAAAAGGTTAATTTGTATGTTGACGGCGAGTCTGTTGCTGCTGATCCTGCTTCAACAATGTTCTGGGACGGAGGAGTTTCAAACTTCGCACCTGATGATTCAAAGGGCTATGTTGGCGTAGGTTCAAGCCACTCAATCATAGACGATGTTAAGGTTTACGACAAGGCCTTAACTCCTGCTGAAGTAAAAGAATCAATTCCTGCAGTAATAGAATATGACTTTAACGAAATTGCAGATAACGCAATTAAAAACAAAACAGGCAGACCGTTGGATATGACAACAACAGGCACAATGGCTGCTGTTAAGGGCGTTGTTGGTAATTCGGCAAGAATTTCAACAAAGGCTACAATGCCTGCAAGAAGCTTCTATAACTCAATGATGAAAACAAAGGTAGCTTCATTTGCAGTTTGGGCAAAGCTTGAGGACGGCGTGCTTTCAACAAACTCAGGCGGTCAGGCATTGTTCCAGGAGGGAACAGGCGGCTTTAACGTTATTCTTAATTCCAACGGAACAGTACGTATGGGCGGCAGAAGTCAGGCAGGCGATGCTTATACATACGTTATGTCAGACGGGGCAGTGTTTACTGCAGGCGATACAAGCTGGCATCACATCGCAGGTATAGTTGATTATTCAAACTGCACTATGAAGCTTTATATTGACGGAAGCCTTAACAACACAGCAGATTGCAGTAACTTCCAGGCTATTTTATACAATATGTCCACATCTTCAAATGTTGACTATATTGACTTTGGCAACACTGCAAATGTATTACTTGATAATCTTAAATTATTCAGACGCAGTCTTTCAGATGCTGAAATTGTAAAAATGGCAAGCGAGCTTCCTTTTGCAGATACAAGCTTTACTGCAACTGAAAGCACAGTAACAGCAACCTGTAATATTGCAAACCTTTCAGGCAAAGCAATTTCTGCAGGTAATGCAAGCCTTATTTTAGCAGCATATGATAAGGAAACAAACCTTTTAACATATGTTGAAAAAACAGATTTGCCTGCATTAAGCATTGGCGAGAGATTGTCAGGGCAGACAGTTACAATCACAGGTATCGATGTACCTGAAAATTATAATTATAAACTACTGGCTTGGGGAAGCTTGAATAAACTCATCTCATATCAGGACGAGATAGAGTATTCAATAGATTAATTATCAAAAAAATAAAGAGGAGCTGACAAATTATGAAAAAAACATTGGCACTTATTTTAACCTTGGTAATGGCATTATCATTAGTAACAGTTAGCTATGCAGCTGACTTGGAAAGCAACCTTGTAGCACATTGGACATTTGATAAGATTGTTGACACAGACGGCGTTCTGACAGTTGAGGACGTAACAGGCAACGGTAACACTCTTACAATTCAGGATACAAATTATAAAACAGTAACAGGCTTTACAGGCAGAGCTATCGACTTTTTAACAGACGATAACTATGACGTGGCTAACTCAAAATCTAAGGTTGATGGCGGTGTATATGCCGGTGCAAAGCATATGACAATGCTTCCCAGCGTTTTAGCACCACAGCTTACAGGTAAAGCAGGTATCACAGTTTCATTCTGGATTAAAAGAGAGCTTGTAGGCTCATCTGTAGGAAATGCAGTGTTCTGCTTATCACCAAACGGTGCTGCATTAAAGCTTTCAACACAGCGTTACGGCTTTGTAACAGAAACACGTGCACGTTCAACAAACGTACCTGAAACAATTTCTGTAGGCCGCTTCTATCCTTTGGGTGAAGCAACAGACTTCTATCCGCAGATAGTTTCAAATGCTACTGCAGCTACAACTGCCAGCGATAAGCGTCACGAATGGGTTCACGTTACAGCAGTAAACGACTATACTAACAAAGAAGTTCGCGTTTACCTTGATGGCGAGCTTGTTCCGGGCGGCAGTGTTACAATGAACTGGAGCGAAAGTGTTTCAAACTTCATAGGCGAGGATTCAAAGGGTTACATCGGTGTTGGTGCAAGCCATTCAATTCTTGATGATGTTAAGATTTATGACAAGGCTTTAACTCAGGACGAAGTCAAAGAATCAATTCCTGCAGTTTTAGAATATAAGTTTGAAGAAATGATGGAAGGCTCAACTGCAAACGCAACAGCAAGAGCAGCCTCTATAACACTACCAGATACTGCAGAGGTTGTTTCCGGTGCGATTGGTAATACAATTAATATGTCAGGTAAGGGGACACTTCCTTTGCAGACATATTATAAGAGCTTGTTAAAATCAAAAGTAATTTCTTTCTCAACATGGGTAAAGAGTATTGACGGCGTATTAACAACAAACAAAAGCGGTCAGGCTGTAGTTCAGGAAGGCCGTGGCGGTTTTAACATTGCAGTTCTTAATAATGGTCATGTACGTGTAGGCGGCAGAAGCCAGAATGGTGACGGTTATGCAACATCACAGTCAACAAAAACAGTTTTCAAAGCAGGTGATACAAACTGGCATCACATTGCAGGTACAATCAATTACACCGACGATACTGTAATATTATATGTTGACGGTAAGCATATGAATACAGTAGATTATACTGATAATACTGCAGCAACATGGTTCCAGTCAGCTTTTTACACCTTCTCAGGTCACAATGAAACACAGGTTGACTATTTTGACCTTAAAAACGATGCAAATCTGTTAATTGACGAAACAAAGATTTACCGTCGTGGTTTAACTGCAAACGAAATCGCTGAAGAGTATAAAAAGGTTTACAAGGATTTTGCAACAGTTGAATTTACTTCAACAAGTGATTCTGTAACTGCAAGCTGTGATATCTTTAACTCTTTGGGAGCAGACCTTGAAGCAGATAAGGCTATAATTTTCTTGGGTATGTATGATATTGACAGCAACAGACTTGTTAAGGTAAGTGCAAAGAAATTGCCTGCAGTTGCAAGCCTGGCAGAGCTTAAAGACCAGACAGTTACAATCTCAGATATCGAAGAGCCTGAAATTTATACATACAGATTGTTCATATGGGATGGCACAAGCTTAGTTCCTTATCACACAGAAAATTATATTATCCAGTAATCTTATCGGCTAAAGGGGAAAACTATGAAAAAAACAATCCTACTGTTTTTAGTAATGACATTGTTGCTTGGCTCTGTGCCGCAGGTTTTTGCAGCACAGGCCATCGCCCCTGTTTTTTATGTTGCATTTGAACAAATTGATGGCGGACACGTAAATAACTTTGCAAAAACCCCGTATGAAGTGTTAACAAACAACATTAATTCAACAGAGGGTGCAAGGGGTGTTGGTGCTCAGATTACCAAAAAAGGCTACATAAATTCGCCTGAAAATAAAATAGGTAATATGATAACAGGTGCACCCGGCATAACAATGTCAGCATATATAAAGGATGACTTTGCTGCAGACGGTGACATTATAACAGTATATTATAATGAAGCAAATGCAGGGCTTAAGCTTTCAAAAAAAGGCTCTGTAATAACCGTTGCGGCAAGCTCAGACAAAAACGAAATTTTGCAGTCTGCAAGCTTTGATACAAATGAAAGCTTTAAGGACTGGACAAACATAGCAGTAACTGTCGGCTTTGTTGAAAACAAAATAAGCTTTTACGTTAACGGAGAGCTTAAAGCAACCAAGGGCGTACGCTTTATGAGCGACAGCTATTGTCATTACGGCACAACTGTTCCCGATAACATCGGCGTGCCGGGAATGTTCATTGATGAAGTAAAAATTTATCCTGCCGCATTAAGCAGCAGTGAAATAAAGGCAGCTTTTGAAAATGACAAAAACGAGCCTGAAGAAACACCTTATGTTGATATCTTAAAAGATAACCTTGTTGCCCACTTCGCATTTGACGAGGGCGAAGGCACTGAAACAAAATCAACAGGTAAGGTTGAGGTAACAGGCAAGGCACTTAATGATAAATTAAGCTGGGTGCCGGGTATAAAGGGAAGTGCAGTACACTTCCATCCATCAGAACCCAACTGGTTTAACATCGGCAAGGATGTTTCAAATGCTTTAGTTGGCAAAAACGGCTTGACGGTTACAGGTTGGTTCTATCTGACTTATGAACAGGGCTCAGGCTATCAGAACAGAATACTTTCTCTTAACATAGACGGAGAACGTGCTATGTTCCATTATACTATGAACAGTGCACAGATTATTCTTTGTGCATTAAGAAGTGATCCCGCAGGCCCTCTTACAGGCTTTAACTATCAGCACAAGGATAAGCTTACCTTTGGTGAGTGGCATTTTTGTGTTATGACGGCTGACCTTGAGGCAAACACCTTGCACTATTACTTAGACGGTGTAGAGCTTACACCTATGCAGGCAGGATACCCGAACACAAAATTCTCTAAAAAAGCCTTTGAGCTTGCAGAGGGTGCAAATGACGATACAATAGGCGGTGACCCCACAAATCCTCATGCTACATATACCTTCTCGGGTGCAATGGACGAAATGAAAATTTATGACCGAGCAATTACTCCCGAAGAAGCGGCATATATATATGTACAAAATAAAAACGGCAGCTGGCTGTCACAGGATGAAGACAATTATGATAAATTAAATCCGTTGTCAAACAGCGCTGTTATTATGGCTACAGGTCATAATGAGGTTATAACTGCCGAAAGGCGTAAAAGAATTGACTGGGACGATATTGAGGCAGCTCCTGTGTTAACAGGAACAACCACAATGGTTCCCGTAAAGCTTTTAACAGATTATCTTGGTGCAAATGCACAGGTTGATTTGGAAGCAGGAACAGCCACAGTTGCAGGAATGAAGTTTACTGCAGGCAGCATTGAGGTAAGCGGCTACGGAAGGTTAAACGATGCTCCGTTTATAAAAGGTAACACAATGTATGTTCCGTTAAGACCTGTCGCACAAAAGCTTGGCAAGTCAATTTATTATCACGATACAGGCTTGCTTGCAGTGGGTGATGCGGCAACAGTTAACGAAATTTCAAAGGACGAGGATTATGTTTTGTGGCTGCACAACGCACTTACAAACTTACCTTATGAGCAGCAGACTGCCGACCACTATGGCACACGTCAGGTAGTACGCTACGAGCCTAATTTAAGATTGTGGCATTCGTCACCTTCCATTTTGGAGCTTGAGGATGGTTCAATGCTTGTTTCGCACGATACAGCGGGCAGAGGTACAACGTTGTGGCGTTCCGATGACGGTGGAGAAACGTGGAAGCAGATATGGTACACTGAATATATGGTTTACGCAGGCTTGTTTGAAAACAAAGGCTCAGTTTATTTAATGGGTGTAAGACGTGGTACGGGTGAGCCTGCTGTCCCTGCAATATATAGAAGTGATGACGGAGGATATACATGGACAGAGCCAAAGGACAACAAGACAGGCTGGCTTTTAGAGGACGACGGCACTTGCCTGATTCAGCCGGCACACGGTGCTCCTGTTCCGATTGTTAAGCACAACGGCAGAATTTATCGTGCAATTGACACATCTGGCAGCGGCTGGAAACACTTTAGCGTATTTATGATATCTGCAGATGAAGATGCAGATTTGTTAGACAGAAAGAGCTGGACTTTCACAAACCCTGTAAAGCTTTCTGACTATTACAATGTTCTTCCCGATGATTTTCAATATACAGATGCAGGTATGTGTGAGGCAAACGCTGTTTTAGGCCCTGACGGTCAGATGTACGTTATGGCACGCTTTAACTCTGCACCTGAAGTTGATTATGCGGCAGTATGCAAGCTAAAAGATGATGCAACTTTAGAATTTGACAGAATTATAAAGTTCCCGGGTGGTATGACAAAGTTTGTTGTAAGATACGATGAAAGCACAGGAAAGTGGATTTCCCTTGTTAATCCCAACCATCAGCAGGATTATGTTTTGCAGCGTCTTGTACTGTCACTTGCAGTTTCGGACGATTTGTACAACTGGGAGGTTAAGGAAACTCTGCTTGTTCCCGACTGGCTTGAAAACTGGGAAAGAATGACAGAGCGTAACGCATTCCAGTATGTTGACTGGTATTTTAAGGGCGATGACATTGTGTATGTTGTCCGTGAAGCAAATCAGGGTGCGGCAAACTACCATAACGGTAACTATACAACGGTTTATACACTTAAAGATTATAAGCAATATCTGGACTAAATTAAAAATGATTGGAAGATAAAGCTATGAAAAAAGCAATATTATTACTTTTGATATTTACTTTTGCGTTACCTTGTATTCCAACCCTTGCAGTAAGCAAGCCGGCGGTACACGTGTCCTTTAATGACAGCTCGGTTAAAAATGACGAGCTTGTGTCACTTAACTTTACAACGAGCAATGTTTCATATATTAACGGTGCTAACGGAAAAGGCATAAACATCGGCACAGGCGGATACATCCGCTGTGCCGCAGGCAGCCTTGGCGGACTTTTAAAAGGTGCGTCAGGCGTCACTCTTTCTGCATATGTAAAAAACGGTGAGGCTTCAAGCGGAGATTTGTTTGTAATCCGTTATAATGGAACAAAAACAGGTATAAAGCTTGTAAAATCCGGCTCAGCCTTCACGGTGTCTGCAAGCTCAGACAGCAGCGAAAGCCTGCTTACTGCAACCTATGATACCAAAGAAAGCTTTAACGACTGGACGCATATCGCTGTTGGGATAGATTTTGCAGGCAAAAAAGTAAAGTTTTATGTAAATGGGCAGTTGAAATATTACACTGCAATGGCTTTTGTAAGCGATACATTTAATTTTGTAAGCGGTTCTGCAGTTGATAAAATCGGTGCAGCAGGGCTTATGCTTGATGAAGTTAAAATCTTTCCCGAGGCTGTCAGGGAAATCGAACCTGCCGGCTGGATAAAAATTGACGGTGGTACGTTAGAACAGCTTGCATACAAGGATATTTTAGAAGAAAATCTTGTAGCTCGCTTTTCGTTCAACGAGGGCGAGGGAAACATAGCCCGTTCAACAGGTAATGTAGAGGTAACAGGCAAGGCACAAACAACACTTGACTGGGTGCCCGGCATAGACGGAACTGCAGTTCAGTTTCATGCATACGAGCAAAACTGGCTTAACATAGGCAGCGCTGTATCAAGAGAATTAAATGATAAAAGCGGAATGACAGTTTCGGGCTGGTTCTATTTTAATAAAGAGGCAGGCTCGGCATATGACAGCTGTATTATGACATTAAGTGCAGGCTTGAATGCACCGCTTCTTCGTTACTCTGTTTACGGCAGTGGTCTTGCCTTTGCGGAAACACGAAGCAGTGCAGACAATGTAACAGGAACGTCGTTTTATGAAGCAGGCAAACTGCCTTTTGGCGAGTGGGTGCATTTAACCCTTTCTGCCGACCTTGAGGCAAACACGCTTAAATATTATATTAACGGAGCTCAGGTAGAAGAGTATCATTACGAGGATTTTGTGAATACTGCCTACAAAGAAACGGCATCACTTAATTATACCAACCCAAGCTTTATTGTAAACGAAGTAAAGGATATCGATACAATCGGCGGTGACCCGTCACTATCAGGCTACACTCACACCTTTAACGGGGCGATTGATGAATTAAGGGTGTATGACAGAGCGGTTACGGATGACGAGGTAAAATTTATTTATCTTGAAAATAAAAATGGTGACTGGCTGTCACAAAGCGAGGCAAATTATGTGAAGCTAAACACAATTTCGCAGAATGCAGTTATAATGGCTGCAGGGCATAACGAAATTATTACAAAAAAAGAACGAAAAAGAATCGACTGGAATGATATAACTTCAACTCCTGTTTTATCATCAGGTAAGCTTATGATTCCTGCAAAGCTTGCAACAGATGTGTTTGGAGCAGAAGCATCAGAAAGCATTTCGGCAGAACAATTGGCAACTCAACTTGGAAAAACATATTACTATGACCAAAGCGGTCTGGCAGTAATCGGTACAGCTTCTGCAGTGTCACAGATAAGTGGTGACAAGGCTTATGCACAGTGGCTTTACAACGAGCTTACTGATTTGCCATATCCTCAGCAGACAGCAGACCATTACAGCACACGTAAGGTTGTAAAATACGAGCCTAACACAAGGCTGTGGCATTCGTCACCATCAGTACTTGAATTGGCGGACGGCACAATGCTTGCAACTCACGATACTGCAGGCAGAGGCACAACCTTCTACCGTTCAACAGATAATGGCGATACGTGGACTCAGGTGCATTATGATGAGTACGTTGTATACGGAAGTCTGTTTGAAAACAAAGGCTCTGCGTATCTGTTTGGTGTAAGACGAGGCACAGGTGACCCTGCTGTTCCTGCTCTTTATAAGAGTGATGACGGCGGCTTGACGTGGTCCTCCCCGTCAGACAGCAAAACAGGCTGGCTGGTTAACAGCAGCGGAACGTCTGTTATTACTCCTGCACATTCATCACCATTGCCTGTTTTAAAGCACAATGGCAGAATTTACAAATGCTTTGAAAAAAGCGGAAGCAACTGGAGAAGCTATTCTGTATGTGTTATATCAGCAGATGAAAATGCAGATTTGCTTGATGCAAATAGCTGGACAATATCGAATTTTGTAAGGCTTAACAGCTATACATCAAAATTCCCCGAGGGACTTCTTTATTCCGACCCCGGAATGTGTGAGGCACAGCCGGTTGTGGGAAGAGATGGTAATATTTATATTCTGGCACGCTTTAACTCAGCGCCCAGTGTTGATTATGCGGCGGTATTAAAGCTTACAAGTGACAGTACACTTGTGTTTGACAGAATCATAAAGTTCCCGGGCGGAATGACAAAGTTCTACGTTCAGTACGACAGCAAAACAGATAAGTACATAGCACTTGCAAACCCCAATATAGACCCTGACTATGTGCTTCAGAGATATTGCCTGTCACTTTTAGTGTCAGACGATTTGTTCAACTGGGAGGTTAAGGAAACGCTTCTTGTTCCGAACTGGCTTGATAATTTCGAGCTTGGAACAACAAAGTATGCGTTCCAGTACCCAAGCTGGTATTTTGACGGCGACGATATTGTGTATATCGTGCGTGAGGCAAACGTTGGTGCGTATAGCTATCACAACGGAAATTATACAACACTTTACACATTAAAAGATTATAAGAATTATTTAGACTAAGAGAGGATGACAACAATGAAAAAACTATTGGCGATTGTCCTTGCCACAGTGATGGCACTATCTATGGTAACAGTAACATATGCAGCAAAGGTGGAAGACAATCTTGTTGCACACTGGAGCTTTGATGAGGCAGATGTTGTTTTGGAAAATGGTATAGTAAAAACAGTTAAGGATGTATCGGGGAATGGATATGATTTAACTGTTGATGATACTGCTAATGAATTGGTTGAAGGTTTTACAGGTAATGCTGTACGCTTTACAGATAAAGCATCAACAGGCAGCGATGGTAAGCATATGACCTTGACTGACGATACTAAATTTGCTGATTTTGTATCGAAAATTAACGGTAAACCAGGAACAACTGTATCTATGATGATAAAACGAATGGTATATGGTTCTGGTCACAATCCAAAGGTGTTTGATATTTTTTGTACTAAAGGCTCAGTATTTTCATTTACAACATCTACTACAACAATAGCTACTTTAAACAGACATATGATTAACGGAAGTACTGCAAGCTCTGCAGCACAGAAAAACTTTATTCCTATAACAGGTGTTGATTTTGGACCCTTAGTTGCAAACAACAGTAACCCTGTGCGTATCTATGAATGGTGTAATATTACTGTTGTTGCTGATTATACCGGTAAAACAGTCAAAGTATATGTTGATGGAGCATTGGCAGATACTTTAGATGCAACTTCAAAATTTACTGCTGATGTTTCAAGCTATGTTGCTACAGCTAATGACTACCTTGGTCTTGGTGCATACCATAATATGATAGATGAAGTAAAAGTTTTCAACAAAGCATTAACTGCAAATGAAGTTGCTGAAAATATATCTCCGGTACTTCATTATGGCTTTTCAGAGTTAACAAGCGCTAATACAATAGCAAACCAGACTGCACGTGATGCACAGATTGCTTTGGATGGCGGAATTGTACCAAGTACTGATGTTTCAGTAACAAAGGGTGCGGTTGGCAATACACTTGATATTGCAGGAGCAGCCGGTGTAGCAAATAAAAGAGGTGGCTCTATATCTGCTAAGCTTCTCGAGCAAATGCTAAGTAAGTCAAAAGCGGTGTCTTTTTCAATGTGGGTAAGACTTGGAGAGACTACAGGAATAACAAACACATTATGTTTATTTACAGAACGTTCTATGAATCCAGCACTTAGAGTTGATATGTATAAAGACGGAAGAGTTGGTTTTGTAACAAAGCTTAGCGGAGATTCTGGATATTCTTCAGCAGTCAGCTCAACAGGACTTATAAAAGCAGGAGATTTAAAATGGCATCATATTGCAGGAACAGCTGATTATACCAATAAAAAGATTACAGTTTATGTTGATGGTGTGAAGGTAGCAGAAAATACTGCACCGAATTATACAGCAGCATACTATAATATACCATTTAGCAGTGCTGTAGCTGATGATATTCAATTGAACACATACGGACATTGTTTAATGGACGAATTAAAGTGGTACAGACGTGCTTTAACTCCAAACGAGGTTGCTTTGGAATACAAGAAGGTTTATGGCTTGAATGTTGATGCAGATTTCACAGTTAATGCTGATTCTGTAGCTGCAAGCTGCAATGTGGCAAATACCACAGGTAAAACTGTTGATGCATCACTTATCCTTGGTATGTACAACAAACACACAAACGAGCTGTTAAAGCTTGATATTGTTGATGTTAACGGTCTTGCAACTGACACAGTAAAGCAAGAAACAATCACACTTTCAAATATCAACACACCTTCAGATTACAAATATAAATTATTTGTATGGGATGGCGTTGATACATTAAAGCCATATCAGTTGGTAGAACAGTACAATAAGTAATTATTCATAATAAATTGGAAGAGCTTTTGCTCTTCCAATTTATAGAATATATAATTTCTGCCTTGATAATAATTTAAAAATATGTTAGTATGACAGATGTATTAAAATGAGGAGGCGGCAAGATATGCTAAACAAATTCAAAAGTATATTTTCTAAAAACAGCATACTTAATAAAATTCTGCTGCCATATATTTCTGTGCTTGTAATTCCGATACTTGTTATTACAATTATAATGTTTCAGATTAATTTTAATATGTATAAAACTGAAATTGCCGAAAAAACAGGCTCCGGAATTGAGAATTTAAGACAGATTGTGGATATTGAAATTGACGGACTTATGACAGTTACAAATATGGTGTTTTCCGATACATCTCTTGCAGACACCTGGTCACGTAGTATGACTGACAATATGAGTCTTTATCAGAAAAAGCTTACAACCTATATGGGAACAAACAATTTTATAAAGGAAATCGGTGTTTATGTTCCTGAGTATAACTATGTGTTCTCTTCTGAGTCTCCGTCAAGTCTTGAAAATTATTCGGGCAGGATATACAAGTTTGGAAATTTCAGTCCCGACGAATTCAAACAGTTTATAAGCACCGAAGAGAAAATTTTATACATTCCTGTTCATGCAAGAAACATAGCAAGCTATAAGCATTATGCCTGCATTATAAAGGAGTCTGCTGTGTACAGCACAAACAACAGAATTGCTATAATCACTTTAGATGTGGATTATATAAATAATCTGTTTGATAATGTTAACGGTGACAGCTATATCTTTGATTCGGAGGGCAATGTAATTGCAGCTTCCACTACAAACCATAAGGTTCCGGGCGATGTGGTGTGGGAGCTTACAAAGACAGATAATGAAAAAATTAACTACGAAAATGAAGTCTATTATATTAAAGCTATCACATCTAATTCTAATAACTGGCAATACGTATTATTATCCGAATATGACGATGTTTATAAAAACCTGTCATATGTGCAGTGGATATACACATTTATAATTCTTGCAGTTATCATTGCAGGAATACTGATACTTATGTACACCATAAAGCACGTGTACAGCCCGATAAGAAGCCTTGCATCGCATCTGGAAAGCTCTTCAGAGGATTTCAATGAGATAGAGGCAATAAGAAATAATGTTCAAAGCCTTGTTAAAACAAATGAGGATTTGGAAAAGCGTGTAGAGGACGCATATGCAATTGCAAAGGAGCATATGTTCTATAAGCTTATTAACGGTGAAATTTCAGATGAGGCTGAGGCAAAGCGTCAGTTTGCATTTTATGATATAAATTTTGATTTTGATTATTATTACATCGCTCTTTTTGATGTTGAAGAATATGTCCATGAGGTTGTTTCTGAGGCAGTAAAGCTTTTAACAGACTACACAAAGGAATACAACTGCTTTACTATGTCAGTGTTTGAAAACCATAAGCTGTGCGTAATTTGCCCTGCATTGGATAAAAATCACACATCTGAGGATTACGCACTTATAACAAATATGCGTGGCTTTTTAGAAGAAATTACAATGAGCAGAATTACCGTGGGTGTTGGTAATCCTGTGGCAGATATTTCTACAATCTGGAAGTCATATATTGAGGCACAAAGTGCTTCAGACTATAAGAAGATTAAAGGCTCGGGGCAGATACTTATGTTCCGTGACGTAAGCACATTGTCTGACAAAGCAGGATACACCGATAAGGATATCCAGAAGCTTGCTATATATATTAAAGCAGGCGAAATGAACAAAACCTTTGAAATTATCGATGAAATTGTGCGTTCGCTTCACAATGTGTCGTTGCACGTTGCACAGTGTGTGTGCTTTGAGCTTATTATCGTGATTTTGAATGCAGTTTCTGATAAGGTTGACGGCGATTTGTATTTCAGTAAATTTGATATTACAACTCTTGTGGAATTTGAAAGTATTAATTCACTTGTTGACGAGGTTAAGAAGTTCCTTAATGAGATTTTTGCTGAAGTGGAAAACAAGCACACCGAAACAGACAGATTTATTGACAGAATTGTGGAATATGTTAATGAAAACTATAATAAGCCGTTTTTCTCTGTTGATAATATCACTCAGCACTTTGGAGTGTCAACAACATATCTTGCACAGTATTTTAAAATGAAAAAGGGTATGACTGTTTCGGGATATATCACAAAGGTACAGATTGACAACACCAAACGCATTTTGTTAAGCACCGATAAAACGATTAAAGAGATTGCCGATGAGGTTGGCTTTACCGATGTTTCAAACTTTATACGAAAGTTTAAAGCACAAACAGGCGTAACCCCCGGTGTGTATCGCAAGGCAAATAAGAAATAAAGCAAAAATAGTGCTTGCTTAGTTAGTTTTAATATGATATAATTTCAAAAAAAATCAGGGGTGTTATAATGAAATTTTTACAGCTTTTAAAAAATAAGGAACAGAACAATAACGAAAACAAAGCCGCTACCATTGCGTTTTTTGGTGACAGTGTAACTCAGGGCTGCTTTGAGATTTACAAAACAGGCGAAAAAAGCTTCAGAACATTTTTTGATAATGAATACGGTTATCCTTACAAGGTTAAAAAGATACTTTCAACCCTGTATCCTGATGCACCGATAAATGTAATAAACGGCGGCCTTAACGGAACTTCAACAGCGTTGGCAGTGACAAGAATTGACCGTGATATTTTAAATTACAAGCCTGACTTGGTTGTAATTTGCTTTGGTCTTAACGACTGCCACTGGGGTGTTGACAGAATTGGTGAGTTTGTTAACAACCTTGAAATCATATTCAAAAAAATTCTTGAAACAGGTGCAGAAATTATATATATGACACCAAATATGATGAATACAAAGGTTAATGACAGAATGTCTGATGCTCATTTTATCAGTATGGCTGAAACCGTTATGAAGCTTGAAAACGACGGCGTCCTTGAAAAGTTTGAAGAGGGTGCAAAGGAGCTTTGCAAAAAGTATAACGTACCTGTATGCGACTGCTATGCAAAGTGGAAAAAGATGGCGGAAATGGGCGTTGATACTTCAAGACTTTTATGCAACGATATTAATCATCCAAGTCGTGATATGCACTGGCTTTTTGCACACTCGCTGATTGAAACAATGTTTGAAAAATAAGGTGATTATTATGATAGAAAAGTCAAAGTGGATATGGGCAGACTGTGATTTTGATGTTAACAGCTATGCCGATTTTAAGCTTGAATTTGAAATTGACAGCGTTGATAATAACGCTGTCTTTGAAATATGTGCTGATACAGAGTATGTTGCATACATTAATGGTCAGCTTGTGGGCTGTGGTCAGTATGATGATTTTCCTGAAAACAAAAGCTATGATACATATAGTGTTGCACAGCTTTTAAATAAAGGCAAAAACACATTGTATATCTGCGGCTACTATCAGGGCGGACTTAGTATGCAATATAAAAAGGGTGTAGATGCACTGTGCTTTGCACTTAAAAATAACGAACAGGTGTTTTTAAGTGACGAAAATGTTATGGCGGCAGTTAACACAGGCTACACCTCAGGCGAGATTTTTATGACAACAGGGCAGGTTGGCTATGGCTTTATGTATGATGCAAACAAAACTGATTTAAGCTTTAAGCCTGCAGTTGTAAAGGAATTTGACACTGAATTTATGCCGCGCCCGATAAAAAGGACGAAAATTGGTGAAAGCCTTGAAACAAAAATAATTGCTCAGGGATATTTTTTGCGTAAAAGCAATGACGATAATATCGCTCTCAGAATGTACACAGATTTTTTGTCACACAGAAATTTTGATGATATTTTTGAGGGCGAACAAAGCCTGCCGGGTTGTGCAAGTCTTACAAAAGCTGAGTATGACGGAACATATGTGCTTATTGATTTTGGGAAAGAAGAGGCAGGCTTTTTATCGTTTGATTTGAATGTTGATAAGGGTGCTTTAATTGAAATCGGTTATGGTGAGCATCTTGATGATTTGCGTGTGCGTACATCAATTAAATCACGTCAGTTTGCCAACAGCTATATTGCAAGGGGCGGCAGACAGCAGTTTACTTATTATTATAAGCGTATTGCAGGCAGATATCTGCAGCTTCACATTTCGGGAACAAATACGCTTGAAATATATTATGCAGGCGTAAAGCCGAATTTTTATCCTGTAACACGCAAAAGCAGTTTTAAATGCAATGACCATCTGCATAATAAAATTCACGATATAAGTATTGATACATTAAGGCACTGTATGCACGAGCATTACGAGGATTGCCCGTGGCGTGAACAGGCGTTGTACGGTTCTGATTCACGCAATCAGATGCTTTGCTGCTACTATGTTTTTGACGATAACGAATTTGCAAAGCAATCCTTGATTTTGCTTGGTAAAAGCTTTGGTGAGGACGGAATTCAGGCAATATGTGCACCCACCGATATAACGCTTAAAATCCCTTCGTTTACTCACGTTTGGTTTCTTGCAGTAAAGGATTACACACAGTATACAAATGATACATATTTTGTTGACAATATGTGGAACGATATGGAAAAAGCGATAGAGGTGTATGCTGAAAATAACTTTTCCGTATCAGAAGCGAAGGATTACTGGAACTTTTATGAGTGGTCAGAGGGCTACGAAAATGATAATCCAAAAAGAAAGGCTTACAGATTTGAGTATAATGACTTTGATGACGGCATCGCAAAGGTGTTTATGTATCTTGCATTAGACAGTATGCTGTGGCTTGCAAAAAGATATAACAAGGCAGACTTTGTTAATAAGTATCAGCCGATAGCGGCAGAGCTTAAAGACAGGATAAACAATAAATACTGGAATGAAGAAAAAGGCTTGTACAGCTCGTATTATTATAATGGCAAACATCAGCATTACGGTGAGCTTATGCAGGCAATGTGCCTTTACACAGGTATAGCAGAGGGCAAGGAGGAGGCACTTTGCGAGGTGCTTGCAAACCCTGACAACGGTATGCCTGATATAACAATCAGCTATTCGTTGTATAAGTATGATGCCCTTTTATCTCAGGGTGGCAAATACGATAAATTTGTATTTGATGATATCGCCGAAAAGTGGGGCAGTATGTTGTACAGCGGTGCAACAACCTTCTGGGAGACAATTAAGGGTGCTGACGATTTTCTGCTTGCAGGCAGTCTTTGCCACGGCTGGTCAGCTATTCCGCTTTATATGTACTACAGATATGCGGCAGGCATCACACCTGAAATGCTTACCGGCAACGGTGGTGCTTCTGATATACGCAATGTGTTTTCTGAGCTTGAGTGCAGATGTGGTGAAATCGGCACAACAAAAGGAAAGGTAGTGTGTGATTATAAATGGAAGGAATAATCTTTAATAACCTTTATGATTATGTTGCTGAAAAGGACAGAATCAGCACAAAAATGACACCTGATTTGTGGTACAGAATGCCCTATGTTATTGAAGATTTAAAGGGCGAAATACTGCTTGCGGGTGAGCTTACCAAGCCGCAGCCACTTACAATCAAGCCTCAGCTTTCAGGCTGGTACAAAATATACCTTTGCTTTGTTAATATGCGAAGTGATAATCACGTGTATTTAAAGCTTACAGACGACAAGGCTTATGACGGCATAAAAACTATCGGCTATGACAGCCCGAGAACCTGGTGTGCAACAGAATTTGCCGAGGAAATTTACTGGAAATGTGCCGACCTTACAGGTCAGGATATTGTTATGGCAAAGCCTGATTGCGGTCAGAAAAATGCCGCAAGCATTGCGTGGATGCGTTTTGTTCCGATGACAGAGGCGGAAATTGCAGAATACAAGGCTTACCGTGATTGTAAGGACACACGTTGTGTGCATTTCCATTTTGATGAGGACTCAAATTTGGAGGATACAGTGGACAATCTTTACGGCTTGCTTGTGCGTGAGGCAAAGCTGCCCGAAACAGATGTTGAAACGTGCACCTTTGAGATTTCTTTTGATTACGATGGTGTGTATGATGAAAATTACACACCAATCCGCATTATAGATGATGTGTGGAACAAAAAGGATTTAAAGTTCCAGCCTTATAAGGAGCTTGCGTATGCTGAAAGAATAAAGCTTTTACATAGTGCCGATATAAAGGCTTATGCAGGCAACAGAATGAGCGTTGCAAGCTTTCACGTGCCTTATGCTCTTAATTCGTGGAGAATCGGATTTGCGGATAAGCATCCTGAGCTTTATTGCAAAATGCGTGACGAACATACAATTAACGTTTGCTCATATGCATATAAGCAGACAAGAGATTATGTTATAAACAACTTTAAAAAATATGCACAATATGGCTTTGACGGCTTTACGCTTATATTTATCCGTGGCTTGCATATCGGCTTTGAGCAGCCTGTTGTTGAACGTTTCAATGAGCTTTATCCTGATGTTAATCCGTTTACGTTACCTGTAACAGACGAGCGTTTAAACGGCGTGTGGTGCGAGTTTATGACAACCTTTATGCGTGAGCTAAAGGCAGCGTTGCCTGATAAGGATATAAATGTTCTTACACATTACGACCCTGAAAGCTCAAAGCACTTTGGTCTTGATGTAAAGCAGTGGGCAAAGGAAGGTCTTATAACAAGCGTTTGTCAGGGACATATGGAAATATATGAGGTTCTGGACGATTGCCTTGACCAAAATGGTCTAATTGACGTTGAAAAGTATAAGGCGGTTAATCTTAAAAAGCAGACTATAAAGAGAACAGCTGTTGACGCTGTTGACAAGGTTATTTACGGTGTTGGCAAGTATAAAGAGATTTGCGACAAATACGGCGTTGAATTTTATGCCGTTATGCCGTGGCCGCATACGGGGCATTATACAAAACGCCGTGAGTATGCAGATAATTTAAGAGCTGCAGGTGCAGAAAAGTTCTTTTCGTGGAATGCAAATCAGGTTGTATGGAATTTGCCGTTGTACCATGTTCAGAGTACCCTTGGTCATAAAAAGCTTTTTGAAACACAGCTTAAAAATTTCTATAAGGTTATTACTCTTGATGGCAATTATATAGCAGGCTTTAATGCTAACTGGAAGGGATAAGTATGTGGCTGTAGTAAAATGCACAGACCGCATAAAGCATTTTTCCCGCCAGCCCAAAGGAGGTGTAGTATGAATCATACTACACCTCTGTTATCATTTTTATACCTTTTTCAAGTGTTTCATAATCAAGCATACCGCTGCCGCGTGTTATAAGATAACCGTCTTTGTCAATAAAGAAGGTTGACGGAAAGCCTGTTACATAATATGCGTTCACTGCTTCAAGCTTCGTGTCATAAAAAACATCAAAAGTATATTTTTCTGTTCTGATATATTCTTTTGCTGTTTCAAGTGTTTCCTGCACGCCGTCGGTTGCATTTACCATCATAAACTGAACTTCAGGATAATTCTCGTATGCCTTGTTGAAATCGGGCATTTCTACCTTGCAGTAATGACACCACGTTGCCCAGAAGTTTAATACAACCGGCTTGCCTTTGAAGTCAGAAAGCTTTTTTGGATTGCCTTTTGCATCAAGCACAGTAAAATCGGGTGCGGCATATTTTTCCGGTTGTGCTGCTTCGCTTTTGGGCGGAGTCTGTGTGATATTTTCAGTTGAATAATCCTTGCTTAAATTATTATATAAAATTGTTGCTGCAATAATCAGTGCCGCCATGGTGATTAATGCCGCAATCCATAGTGTTTTATTCTTCATATCTGCAACTCCTTTAAGAAAGTAAGGCAAGGAATTTACCGAGCATTCCTGTTGCCATTAAAATGCCCACCGCGACAAGTAATATGCCGCTGATAAGATTTACAGTTCTGTAGTTTCTTTTTACAAATGAAAATGTGCCCTTTAATTTGTCAGTCAGGATTGCACTTGCAAAAAATGGGATTGCAAGTCCCAGAGAATATGCAAGAAGCATTCCTGTCCCCTGTGCTATGCTGCCGCGGTTTGCCGCAAGCATCAGTGCAGAGCCTAAAAACGCACCCACGCACGGTGTCCAGCCTACAGAAAATGCAATTCCAAATAATGCTGATGAAAAAAATCCTGATGTATCAGACCTTTTAAAGCGTATCCCCTTAAAAAGCCCAAGCTTTAATATGCCAAGAAAGTCAAGCCCGAAAAATATAACGATAATACCTGTCACGATATTTACTGCAGTCTGGTGAATGCTTAAAAACCGTCCTATTGTTCCTGCCATTGCACCCATCATTACAAATACAAGGGTAAAGCCGATTATAAAGCCTAAGGCGTTTTTTATAACTCTTTTGTTGCTCTTTTCGCCACCGCCTGCAAAATATGATATATATATAGGAAGCATAGGCAACAGGCACGGTGATACAAACGTGATAATTCCTTCTAAAAATGAGATGAAATATTGCATAGTAACTTCCTTTCCTGTTTATTAATCATAGTATATTTAAACTTTCCGCAATTGTCAATAAATATGAATAATTTTATTGCTTTACAAAATATAAAATATATGATAAAATAACAATAGTATGAAAAAGGAGGATGTACCGTGAAAATACAAGAGTCGGCAGAGAATTATCTTGAAACAATACTTATGCTAAGCAGTAAATCAAATGCGGTGCGTGCTATTGACATTGTAAATGAGCTTAATTTTTCAAAGCCCAGTGTAAGCGTTGCGATGAAAAACTTTCGTGAAAATGGATATATAAATGTCGATAAGGATGGGTATATTACTCTTACTGATGATGGAATGAAAATTGCACAGCGTATGTATGAACGTCATACCTTGCTTACTAAAATCCTTGTGTCACTTGGAGTAAGCGAGGATGTTGCAAAAACCGATGCGTGCAGAATAGAACACGTTATAAGTGAAGAAACCTTTGAAAAGCTGAAGCAAAAGGCTGAAACTCTGTAAAAATAAAAGAGGGATGTAAAAAACATTGTTTTTTACATCCCTTTTTTTATTCATGTTCGCGGCTAAGTACTTTTTCAAGTATAATAGCAACACGCTGTAATGTGAGGATGACAACAAGGTACATAACTGCAACTATTGCCCATACTTCAAAAGACTTAAATGTTATTGCAATAACGTTTTGTGCCTTATTAACAAGCTCCGGAAAACCGATAACTGACAATATTGATGTATCCTTTAATGTTATTATAAGCTGGTTTACAATACTAGGAATCATATTTTTGATTGCCTGAGGCAATACAACCAGAAACATTGACGGCCAATATGAAAATCCAAGACTTCTTGCAGCTTCCATCTGACCCCGGTCAATAGACTGAATACCTGCACGAATAATTTCAGACATGTAAGCACCGCAGTTCAATGCAAGACATATAGTACCTGCCTGAAGCGAGTTAAGCGTAACCTTTGCACCCAACATTGATTTAATTCCGTAAGGAACGCCGTAGAACACAAAGAACGCAAGAACAATCATCGGAACACCACGAATGATGTTTACATATATTGCAGCAATTGTTCTGGATATTTTATTGTCAACAACACTGGATAATCCGAAGATTACACCCAATATACATCCGAAAAACAGTCCGCATAACGCAAGCAAAAGTGTTTGCCCCATCGCTGTCAACAGCAACGGACCGTATGTGCTTATAATTTGAACCATTGGAGTCATTCCTCTCCCTAATACTTATTAACCAAGATATTTTGCGATTATTTCATCATATTTTCCGTTCTCACGGATGTTCTTAAGACCTGCATTAAATAGGTCGATAAGCTCCTGCTTGCTTTCATCAAAGATTGCAAAGCCGTACTGAGCAGGCTCGTTTTCTGTGCCGTCAACAAACTTCATATCAAGCTCGCCTGTTTTAATGTTGTACTTTAAGATAGGTGTGTCGTCAAGACAAGCATCAACCTGACCGCCGATAACTGCCTGATACATATCAGGTGATGTTGAGAATGTAACAACCTCAAAGCCGTACTGGTCTTTGATGCTTTCAGCATACTGATTGCTCATTGTACCGTTTTTAACAGCAACCTTTTTGCCGCTCATATCAGCAAAGCCTGTGATTGTTGAATCTTTAGCAACTGCCATACCCTGAGTTGCATCGTAGTAACCGTCTGAGAATGTCCAGCCGTTTGCTTTTCTTTCATCAGTGATTGATGCACCTGCGATCATACCGTCAGCCTGACCAGCCTGACAAGCAGCGATAGCAGCGTCCCAACCAATGTACTGAAGGTCGTATGTGAAGCCCTGGTCTTCTGCAACTGCAGCCAGGATGTCCATATCAATACCAACAATGTTGCCTTCTGCATCTTGGAATTCAAACGGGCTGAAGCCCTTGTCTGTTGCGATAGCAAAGTGTTTGCCGTCTGCCTTTTCTGCATCTGTGTTGCCGCATGCAGCAAAGCTTAAGCAAATAACTGCAGCAAGCATAAGTGTTAAAAATCTTTTCATCACTAAATCTCCTTTTCAAATTTTTAGACATATAGATTTATTTTACTACTTTTTTGTTTTTTTGTCAATAGTTTGATTTGCTCTGTGTTATGCAACTGATTAATTACAACCATTTGAGCATAAAAATTATATATTTTGCCACAATTTTTGCAAATTCTTTACATTTATTTGCACATATTTTTACATTATAATCTTGAAATTATCGAATTCTTGTGTTAAAATGTAGGGTGAGATATTTTGGAAGGAGAAAGATTATGTCTGCAACTTTAGAAAAAAAAGAAAAGAATATTGTTGAGTTCAAATTTGAAATCAGCGTAGAAGCATTTGAAGAGGGTATGAAAAAATCATTTGCAAAAAACGCAAAGTATTTCAATATCCCCGGCTTCAGAAAGGGTAAAGCACCCAGAAAAATTGTAGAAAAAATGTATGGCGAGGAAGTTTTGTACGAGGACGCTATTAATTTCGCATGTCCTGATGCTTATGACAAGGCAGTTTTAGAGCTTGGCTTAGATGTTGTTTCAAGACCTGAGCTTGATATTGACACTCTTGAAAAGGGCAAGCCTGTTGTATTAAAGGCTGTAGTTACAGTTAAGCCTGAGGTTACACTTGGCGAATACAAAGGTATAGAAATTGAAAAAGTTGAGTATAATGTAAGCGCAGAGGAAATAGATGCAGAAATTTCCGCTATGGCAGAAAAGAATGCAAGAATGGTTACTGTTGATGACAGAGCCGTACAAAACGGTGACATTGCCAACATTGACTTTGAAGGCTTTAAAGATGGCGTTGCTTTTGAGGGCGGCAAGGGCGAAAAGTTTGACCTTACAATTGGTTCAGGTCAGTTTATCCCCGGCTTTGAAGAGCAGTTAATCGGTGCTGCAATCGGCGAGGAAAAGACAATTGATGTTACATTCCCCGAAAACTATCATGCAGAAGAATTAAAGGGTGCACCTGTTCAGTTTAAGGTGAAAATCAACAGCATCACTGTAAAAGAGCTTCCTGCACTAGATGACGAGTTTGCTAAAGACGTTTCTGAGTTTGATACTTTTGAAGAATTAAAGGCAGACGTTACAGCTAAGCTTACAAAGGCTGCAGAGGACAGACAGAAGGCTGCAACAGAGGACGCTGTTTTAACAGAGGCTGCAAAGAATATTACTGTTGATATTCCTGATTGTATGGTAGATGAGCAGCTTGACAGAATTGTGCGTGATTACGATATGCGTCTTGCTCAGCAGGGACTTAATATGGATAAGTACCTTGAAATAATGGGTATGACAATGGAGCAGTTTAAGAACGGATTTAAAGATAAGGCAACAGAGCAGGTAAGAGTAAGCCTTATGATTGAAGCCGTTGCTAAGGCTGAAAAGGTTGAAATCACTGCAGATGATGTTGAAGCAGAGTATAAGACAATTGCAGAAAGCTACAAAATGCCTGTTGAGGATGTTAAAAAATACATTCCTGAGTCAGAAATCAAGACAGAGCTTACAAATAAAAAGGTTATCGCTATCTTAGTTGACAACTGCAAGGCAAAAAAAGCAGCAAAGAAAACTGCAGCTAAGTCAACAGCAGCTAAATCAACTGCAAAGACAGCAGAAAAGAAGCCTGCTGAAAAGAAAACAACTGCTGCAAAGAAAACAACAACAAAAACTACAACAGCAAAAAAGACAACAACTGCCAAAAAAACAACTAAAAAGGAAGAAAAGGCAGACGAATAATCCAAAAGGGGGAGATAATTTATGAGTTTAGTACCCGTAGTTATAGAACAAACAAACCGAGGCGAACGGTCTTATGATATTTTTTCAAGACTGTTAAAGGACAGAATTATTATTTTGAGTGAAGAGGTTAATGATGTTTCGGCAAGTCTTGTTGTGGCACAGATGTTGTTTTTAGAGGCAGAGGACCCTGATAAGGATATAAGCCTTTACATCAACAGCCCGGGTGGCTCAATTACCTCCGGTATGGCAATATATGATACAATGAAGTACATTAAATGCGATGTTTCTACAATATGTATCGGTATGGCGGCAAGTATGGGGGCGTTTTTGCTGTCAAGCGGAACTCCCGGAAAGCGTTTTGCACTGCCTCACAGCGAAATTATGATTCATCAGCCTTTGGGCGGAATGCAGGGTCAGGCATCTGATATTAAAATTCATGCAGACAGAATCATAAAAATACGCCAGACCCTTAATGAGATTTTGGCTGAAAACACAGGCAAACCGCTTGAGGTTATCGAAAGAGATACAGACCGTGATAATTTCCTGACAGCTAAAGAAGCTTTGGAATATGGTCTTGTTGATAAGGTAATAGAACACAGATAACTTTTATTACGCATTGCTTAATTTTGAAAGGAACATAATTTAATGTCTAAAAATGATGATGTAAAACAGATACGCTGTTCCTTCTGCGGCAGACCTGAAAATCAGGTCGAGCGTCTTATCTCAGGCCCTGATGCTTATATCTGTAACGAATGCGTTATGCTTTGTATGGATATAATTGAGGACACTGTTGATGGCGAATATTACAGTGCGGAAGGAATGACGGTTCCAAAACCAAAGGAAATCAAGGATATACTTGACCGTTATGTTATCGGTCAGGATGCTGCAAAAAAACAGCTTGCCGTAGCGGTTTATAACCACTATAAGCGTGTAAGCTCAATGAGCGACGACAATGATGTTGAAATTCAGAAAAGCAATATTTTGATGATTGGTCCGACAGGTAGTGGTAAAACTCTGCTTGCTCAGACGCTTGCCAAAATATTGAATGTTCCGTTTGCGATAGCTGATGCCACTGCTTTAACAGAGGCAGGCTATGTGGGAGAGGATGTTGAAAACATTCTTTTAAAGCTTATTCAGGCAGCAAATGGTGACATTAATGCGGCACAGTACGGTATCATTTATATTGATGAAATTGATAAAATCACAAGAAAATCAGAAAACCCGTCTATCACGCGTGACGTAAGCGGTGAAGGTGTTCAGCAGGCTCTTCTTAAAATATTGGAGGGAACTGTTGCATCTGTTCCGCCACAGGGTGGAAGAAAGCATCCGCATCAGGAATTTATCCAGATTGATACAACAAATATTTTGTTTATCTGCGGCGGTGCTTTTGACGGACTTGAAAAAATAATTGAAAGCCGTACAGGTAAAAAAACACTTGGCTTTGGTGCAGAAGTGAAGTCTAAGACTGAAAAGCAGATTGGCGAGGTTCTTGCAGACTTAACCCCGCAGGATTTGCTGAAGTTTGGTCTTATCCCCGAGTTTATCGGCAGACTTCCTGTTGTTGCGTGCCTTAACAATCTTGATGAAGATGCACTTGTTGAAATCCTTACAAAACCTAAAAACTCAATTGTTAAGCAGTATCAAAAGCTTTTTGAGTATGATGGCGTTGCACTTGATTTTGAAGAGGACGCTCTTTATGAGATAGCACATAAGGCGAATTTGCGTAAAACTGGAGCAAGAGGACTTCGCTCTATTATGGAGGAAATTATGACAGATATAATGTTTGAAATTCCCTCTGATGATAATATACAAAAGGTTACTGTAACCAAAAAATGCGTGACTGATGGCGTTCAGCCTGAAGTTACAGAGGGTGAGAAGGCAAGGCTTCCACAAAAAGCTGCACGCCACGCTCACAAATCAGCTGCTCGCGACGAGGCAGTATAGCAACACATATATCCCTGACAAAATTTTGTCAATATTTGTCATAACGATTGACAATTTTGGTCAGATTTGATATAATTGGTACATTAAATGATAAAAGTTTTAGGAGGTAATTAAATGTCAAAGAAATACGTTTACCTGTTTAAAGAGGGTGACGCTTCAATGAGAGAGCTTCTTGGCGGTAAAGGAGCTAATCTTGCTGAAATGACAAAATTGGGTTTACCCGTTCCACAGGGCTTCACAGTTTCAACTGAAGCTTGTACACAGTACTATGAGGATGGCAGAAAGATTAATGATGACATCCAGGCAGAAATTATGGAATACATCACAAAGATGGAAGAAATCTGCGGTAAGAAATTCGGCGATAAGGAAAATCCCTTATTGGTATCTGTTCGTTCAGGTGCAAGAGCTTCTATGCCCGGTATGATGGATACAATACTTAACCTTGGTCTTAACGAAGACGTTGTTGAAACAATGTCAGTAAAATCAGGCAATGCAAGATGGGCTTGGGACTGCTACAGAAGATTTATTCAGATGTACTCTGACGTTGTTATGGAAGTTGGTAAGAAGTATTTTGAACAGCTTATCGACGAAATGAAAGAAAAGAAAGGCGTTACTCAGGACATCGAGCTTGATGCTAACGACTTAAAAGAGCTTGCTTCACAGTTTAAAGCTGAATACAAGAGCAAAATCGGTAAAGACTTCCCATCAGACCCCAAAGAACAGCTTATGGGTGCTGTAGAAGCCGTTTTCCGTTCATGGGATAACCCACGTGCTAACGTTTACCGTCGTGACAACGATATCCCTTATTCATGGGGTACAGCTGTTAACGTACAGTCAATGGCATTTGGTAACATGGGCGATGACTGTGGTACAGGTGTTGCTTTCACAAGAGACCCTGCTACAGGTGAAAAGAAATTAATGGGAGAATTCTTAATGAACGCACAAGGTGAAGACGTTGTTGCTGGTGTTAGAACTCCACAAAAGATCGACCAATTAAAAGAAGTTATGCCAGAAGTTTATGATGAATTCGTAAAAGTTTGCGGAATCTTAGAAAACCACTACAGAGACATGCAAGACATGGAATTCACAATTCAAGAAAAACAATTATACATGTTACAAACTCGTAACGGTAAGAGAACAGCAGCTGCTGCTCTAAAAATTGCTTGTGACTTAGTTGATGAAGGTATGATCACAGAAAAAGACGCTGTATTAATGATCGACCCAAGAAACTTAGACACA
>JAZNGX010000118.1:0-3502 GCA_045576675.1 Clostridia bacterium
GGGTGTATTTGATATGTTTCATGTAGGGCATTTGAATCTATTGAAAAATGCAAAGATACATTGTGACAAGTTAATTGTTGGGGTTAATTCTGACAAATTGGTAATGAATTACAAGAACAAAAGAACGATAATAAACGAACAAGACAGAATATATATAGTTGAAAATATTAAATGTGTTGATGGTGTAATTATAGCAGATACTCTTGATAAAAAAGCAATGTATGATAAAGTTAAGTTTGATGCTATTTTTATTGGTGATGATTGGAAAGGCAATCAAAGGTGGATAGATACAGAAAAACAAATGAGAGAGTATAACGTTGAAGTGGTATATCTTCCTTATACAGACAATATTTCCAGTACATATTTAAGACAGTTTAATGAGGTAAAGGAATGAAACAGATATTACGACAAATTTACAGAATAAAAAAAGAATTAAGCAATAGATATAATATTATTGTCAAGGCTGAAAGGTATTATAAAGTACCTTTGTTGAAGCGTTTGTTTTGTTATTTACATGGATTAAAGAGTGATGAATATGTTCAATATAATCTTGAAAAAAATGATTACAGGGAATACATAACTGAGTATGAAAGACTAAAAACGCGAGAGGTTAATGAACAATATAAATTTGTTATGGATAATAAACTTATCTATAATGAGGTTTTTGGAAAATATATTAAAGTACCTGACATATATTTTTGGATTAAAGCGGGAAAATGTTTTAAGATATCTGCTTCTGAAGATTTTGTAACTGACCTTATACAGAACATTAAAATTGCAGTTATAAAGCCTATAGATGCGGGTGGAGGAGTAGGTGTACATATACTTACTTTTGAAAATGATGTATATTATTGTGATGGGGAAAAAACAGATGTTTCTAAAATTGATAAGCTGATCAAATCGTATCGTGAAGCTATTGTAACTGAATATATATATCAAGCTGATTTTTGGAAAAGCTTATTTGACAAAACTACCAATACAATGAGAATTGTAATAGGAAAAAAGAAACACGATGCAGAATTTAAGGTGTTGGCTGCTGTACAAAGAATTGGAAGAAATTCAAGTATCCCTGTTGATAATTTATGTAACGGAGGACTTTGCAGTACAATAGAGCTAAAAACAGGTGTATTGGGCAAAGCGGCCTCTTATGTGAATAAAGACGGAAGTGATATTATACGGTATTCATATCATCCTGATACAAATGAACAAATCGAGGGGAAGAAAATTCCAAATTGGGATAACATTTTGTTGAAACTATTAGATGTATGCAATATGTTCCCATATATTAACTTTTTTGCATGGGACATAGTAATTACAGATGATTTGATGTGTGCAATTGAAGTGAATGCATCAAGTGGCTTGGAAATGTTTCAACTTGAAAATGGCATACGTAATACGGAGTTTGGTGAAATATATAAAAGTTACAATATAATTAAATGATAGAAGGTTATATTCAATGATGGACGAACGACTGAAAAGTAAAACGTTGTCAGGGCTTTTTTGGATATTCTTTGAGCGTTCGGGTGCACAGGTTGTAAGTTTTATAGTATCTGTTGTGCTTGCAAGGCTTTTATCGCCCGAGGATTACGGAGTTATATCCTTGATACTGGTCTTCATTAGCATATGTGATGTATTTGTTGAAGGCGGATTTGGCAATGCATTGATACAAAAAAAAGATGCAGATGATTTGGATTTTTCGTCTGTGTTTTATTTTAGCTTTATATTTTCTGTAGTAATTTATATAATTGTATTTTTTGCAGCACCGTTTATTGCAGAGTTTTACGCTATGCCTATAATTATGCCTGTGGTAAGAGTAATGGGATTAAGAATTATAGTTGCGTCAATTAATTCTGTGCAAAAATCTGTAGTATCAAGAAATATGCAGTTTAAAAGATTTTTCTTTTCTACCGTAATTGGGACTTTAATATCTGCAGTTGTGGGAATTGTAATGGCATATGCTGGATTTGGAGTATGGGCACTTGTGGGACAGTATTTTACCAATACTGTTTTAAACACTTTTATTCTTGCTGTAACTATAAATTGGCGACCAAAGGCGATGTTTTCAATAAAAAGATTGAAAACATTGATTTCATACGGCTGGAAGGTATTGGCTGCATCTTTGGTTGATAATTTATATGAAAATTTCAGAAGCTTGTACATAGGCAAGCTGTATACTGCTCAGGATTTGGCGTATTATACTAAAGGTAAGCAGTTCCCAAATTTGGTAGTAACTAATATAAACTCTTCGATAACAAGTGTACTATTTCCGGTAATATCTTCAAAGCAGGATGATAGACAAACTGTGAAAGCGATTACAAGACGAGCGATCAAAACAAGCTCATACATCATAATGCCTTTTATGTTTGGTTTGGCGGCTATAGCTGAACCCTTGGTAACGCTGTTGCTTACAGAAAAATGGTTGCCTTGTGTTCCTTTTCTGCAGATACTATGCTTTAATAGTGCATTGATGCCTATACAATCAGCAAATTCTCAGGCAATTTACGCAGTAGGAAGAAGCGATATCGCATTAAAAACGAACATTGTTAAAAAATCATTTGGATTTTTGATGGTTTTATTTACAGCTCGTATTAGTGTGATGGCAATGGCGTTTGGCGGAATATTTACGGGCATATTTTGTTCTGTGGTAAATGCATATCCAAACAGTAAATTACTTGGTTATAAGTATTTTGAGCAAATAAAGGATATTCTTCCTTATGTTGTGATTTCTGCAGTAATGTGTATGTTTGTTTTATTAATAAAGTTTTTAAACTTATCGGTAGCTTTAACACTTGTAATGCAGATTGTAGTTGGTATGGTTATTTATATATTATTGTCGGTATTGTTTAAAATTGATAGCTTTTGGTATGTATTGGATACATTGAAATCTTTTTTTGATAAAATGATAAAAGGAGCAGATAAAAATGTTCAAAAATAAAACTTTACTTATAACAGGTGGGACGGGGTCGTTCGGCAACGCTGTTTTAAACAGATTTTTAGACACTGACATAGGTGAAATACGCATTTTTTCACGTGATGAAAAAAAGCAGGACGATATGCGGCACGAATATCAGGCGAAGTTCCCTGAATTAAGCGAGAAAATCAAATTTTATATTGGCGATGTACGTGATTTGCAAAGCGTTAAAAACGCAATGCATGGTGTGGATTACATATTCCATGCAGCAGCACTAAAGCAGGTGCCGTCGTGTGAGTTTTTTCCGATTGAAGCGGTTAAAACAAACGTAATAGGTACTGAAAACGTACTTACGGCAGCAATTGACGCTGGGGTTAAGAAAATCATTTGCCTTTCAACAGATAAGGCTGCGTATCCCGTTAATGCAATGGGAACAAGTAAGGCAATGATGGAGAAGGTTGTTGTTGCAAAATCACGTACTACCGATAAATCAATGATATGCTGCACACGCTACGGCAACGTAATGTGTTCAAGAGGCTCTGTTATTCCGCTTTGGATTGAGCAAATTAAAAAGGGCGAGCCTATAACAAT